>JAGQHR010000301.1 GCA_020431745.1 Candidatus Eiseniibacteriota bacterium | reverse complement strand
AACCGGTGGTCGCCGGCCCGCCGAGCGCCCTCTACCGATTCTCCAAGTTCACCCGCCGGAACCGAACCGCCTTCGCGCTCGGCGGAGCGATCGCGTTCGGAATCGTCGCTGCCGGCGTCGCGCTCACCTACGCCCTGGTCGAGTCGGGAAGACAACGCGAACGTGCCGAGGTCGCGCTCGCGGCCGAGCAGGAAGCGCGACTGGAATCAGACGCGGTCGCGGCGTTTCTCGAAGACATGATGAGCTCGGCGGGACCGCGGCACGCCGGCCGCGACGTCACCGTCCGCACGCTCATCGACGAGGGCGCCAAGACGGTCGATGCGCGCTTCGGCGACGACTCGATGGTCGGCGCCCGTCTGCGCACCACGATGGGCGTCGTTTACGACGAGCTGGGCGACTACGAAAAGGCGCGCCCCCTCCTTACGGACGGACTCGCGATCGCCGAGCAGGTTCTCGGACCCGAGAACCTCGAGCTCGTGCGGTACCTCGATCGGCTGGCCGACTTCCACAGCAACGTCGGCGACTACGAGGAGGCCGGAACGCTCTACCAGCGGTCGATCGCCATCCAGGAAAAGGCGTACGGCGCCAGCTCGCCCGAGGTCGCGGGCACCCTCAACAACTACTCGGCGCTCCTCTCGAAGATGGGTGACCACACCGGCGCCGCGCAGGCCCTGGAACGGTCCATCGAGATCCAGCAGAAGGTGTACGGGGAGGGACATCCCCACATCGTGGGGCTGCTCAACAACGTCGCGGTCCACTTGAGCGCCGCGGGCGACTATGCCGGGGCGCGCAAGCTCTGCGAACGGGCGCTTCACGCCGTGGAGAGCAGCATGCCGCCCGGCCATCCCTGGATCCTCACCATCCGTGGGAACATCGCCGACCTTCTCGTAGCGGAGGGCCGGATCGACACCGCGCTCGTGCTGCAGCAGGAGGTCCTGGCCGATCGCGAGCGCATCCTCGGCGAGGATCATCCCGATGTGGCGCTGAGCCTGATCGGTCTGAGCGAGGTCCATCGCCAGATGGGCGATCTCGACGACGCGCTGGCGACCGCCGATCGGGCCCTTTCGATCGTCGAGCGAAAGCTGGGCGCGGAGAATCCCAAGGCCGTTCCCGCGCTGCGGATGCGGGCCGAGGTCTACGAGGACATGGGCCGACTCGCGGTGGCACGCGCCGATCTGGAACGGGCGCTCCGGATCGCCGATGCGACCGACGGCGCGAGTCCCGAATCGACCGAGGAGATCGTCAAGAACCTGCATCGGGTGTTGACCGCGATGGGAGACACCGCAGCGGCCGATCGGATCGCGGCTCGTGTATCGACGGGCACGGTATCAAGAGATTGAGCGATCAGGACCCTCGCCGCGGGGGCCAATGATCGACGGAGCTCTCCTGCTGGTTCCCCAACCAGCGGCGAGGGAGGATGCCGCCCGGTTCGGCATCCGGCCGGGAGGCGAAGTCGGCCGGCCCTCCCTCTCTACTGCATCGGACGCAGACGACCCGGCGCGGTGCGGCTACCGCACCACGAGCATCTTCCGCGTCATGACCGGCGTCCCGCTGAGGAGCATCCGGTAGTAGTAGACGCCGCTGGGCAGGTCGGACCCGGATTCCGCGCGCAGCTCCACGGAATAGTCGCCCGGCTGCTGGACCCGATCGACGAGGTTCCGCACGAACCGGCCCGTCGCATCGTGCACTTCGATCTCCACGCGCCCCGCCACCGGCACCGTGTAGGCGATGGTGGTGGCGTCGCTCGCGGGATTCGGTTGGTTCTGCCTCAACAGGGATCCGAGGCCGAGATCCCCTTCCGGTGCGTCCGCCGGCCCCGGCAGCACGGACGCATCGACCCACCAAACGTCGGTTTGCGTCGTCGTGACATAGGCCTGCCGGCGATTGAAGAACAGGTACTTTCCGTCGGGCGAAAGGAACGGGCCGTCCTCGATCTGTTCCGTGTTGATCGTCGGCCCCAGGTTCTGCGGCTCGGTCCAGGAATCGCCCTGCCGATAGGAGATGTACAGATCGCTCTGACCGTATCCGCCGGGCCGCGCCGACTCGAAGATGAGAAAGCTCTCGTCATCCGCGATGTAGGGCGCCCCTTCGTTGGACGCGGTGTTGATCGGCGGACCGAGATTCTCGACGGTGGTGTACTCCCCACCCACCGGAACCGAACGATACAGATCCCCCTCGCCCGCGCCGCCCGCCCGCGTCGAAACGAAATAGAGCGTGCCGTCGGCGGTGAGCGTGGGACCGAACTCGTCCCCGGCCGAGCTCACCGGATCCGGCACCAGGACCGGCGGATCCCATCCCCCCGCGTTTCGTGCCGACGACCAGAGATTGACCGGCGGGTACGAAGGCCGCGACGACGCGAACAGAACGCGGCTCCCGTCGCGGGCATAGGTCGCCATCAATCCGTCCCCCACCCCCTGGAACGGTGCGCCGGTGGTGGCGGACCAGACGCTGTCCGCATCCATCGACGTGTAGAACATCGTGAACACGCTCCAGGTCAGGTTGGTGATTCCGAAGACGCACTCGCTGAGGTCGGGAGAGAAGACGATGCAGTACTCGTAGCGATCGGGCAGCGAGATGATCCCCGGCGCGAAGACCTCGGGCGTAGTGCCGGGCGGTGTTTCTCCCAGATACAGTCCGTGAGGACCGCCGGCCGCCCGGCAAGGCGCGCCGAACGACAGGCCGAGCAGAACGGAAAGTACGATTCCGGGCGCGAGACGTTTCATGATCGCAACCTCCTTGAGCGCAACTAGGCGCATCTGGACGCATCTGGGGCCTCTGCGGACCCCGCGCCTGCAGCGGCGCGGGAGCCGAGGCCGATCGCTCCCCGGCTGAGCGATTCGACCTGCCGGAAGGCTAGGAGGAACGGTCCGGAAGAACCTGCAGAGCGGCTGCGGATTCGCTGATCGATGGGAAAGGATCGCTGCGGGTGGGATGCGAAGGCGTCCTAGCCGCGGCCGGAGCCGATCAGCTCGCGCGATCCGGTTCGGCGAGGTCGGCGACCATCAGATCCAGCCCGAAGTCGGTCGTGCAGTCGTAGAGCAGCCGCGAGCCGTCGGACGACACGCGGAGAAAGCCGCTGTCCAACGGCACGACTCCCAGCGATTCGGACGTCGCCGACGCAAAGTCGAACCGTTCGAGACGGGACTCCCCGGCCTCCCGTCGGAGCACGTAGAGGCCGCCGGCGGCGAGCGCCACGCTGAACCAATCGCGCGCGATCGATCCGGGAACGAGGATCTCGGCGCGTCCACTGGCGCCGTCGAGGGTCCAGAGCGCGGGATCCCCGTCCTTGCGACAGAGGAGTCGGCCGTCGGAAAGCTCGTCGAGGACGGTGTAGCCCTGATCGGAGACGCGCTGTTCGGGTCCGTCTCCGGGATGCCGGCGACAGACCATCCAGCCGTCTTCCGTCTGGACCCGGTAGTAGATCCAGTCTCCGGATGCAGTCCATGCCATCGTCTGCGCGTGCCCCGCCGACGCCGGGAGCGGCGTGACTGTTTCCGAGGCCGCGTCGACGAGGACGATTCGCAACGTTCCCTCGATCATCGCGGAAACCGCAAGACGGCTCCCGTCGGGAGACCAACACGGGCTGGCCAAGTACGAACCGAGGTTCCGCGTGAGGCGGCGCTCGTTCCCGCCGCCTGCGTCCGCGACCCAGAGCTCGGTGCTTCCGGTGCGGTCCGAGAGGAACGCGATCGATCGTCCGTCGGGAGAGGGAACGGGATTGAGGTCCATCCGCGTCGAGGCGATGAGCGGCGTCGCGCTCGGATGCGCCCTCCCGGAATCGTCGATCGCGATGTCCCAGATGTGGCAGTCGTACGTGAGCTCGCCGTAGACGAGGCGCCGGCCGTCCGCTGCCAGTGAGGGCTCGATGGCCGGACGGCCCGTGAGATCGAACCGACTGCGCTTGCCGGTGCGCAGATCGACCTTCCAGAGATCGTAGTCGACGATGTCGGCGGACGAGAGCAGGAGCACCGAGTCGGAGAGCCAATCCAATCCGGAAACGCGACTGCGGCCGCCGTGCAGCCTGCGCGTCTCCCCGCTCTCCGGCGTGAAGAGCACGACCTCCTCGTCGTGCAGACTCCGCGTGCGGACGAACCCGATCGTGCGTCCATCCGGAGAGAAGCTCGGTGAGACGTCGGAGTCTCCAGGCTCGTGCGGAACCGCGAGGGATCGGGACTGACCGGACTCCAAAGAGAGCAAGTGGATGCGGTAGCCGGAAGTGGAATCGTCGTGCGCGGCGTAGGCGATGGTCTTCCCGTCGGGGGACCAATCCAGTCCGGCCACGGCGGCGTCGACCGTGCAGAGCGAACGCACCGGACCACCCAGGACCGAAACCGTGCAGAGTCGAAACGCCCGCCCCTGTCCCTCGGCATACGCGATCGAAGTGCCGTCGGGGGACCAGGCGGGATAGAGGTCGGGTCCGGGATCGGTCGTCACACGCACCGGCGTGCCGTCGTCGACACACAGGACGTAGAGATCGAGCGACGCTTCGGCATCGGGATGCTCGCCTCGCCAACTGAACGCGACCATCGAACCGTCCGGTGAGATCGCCGGGGAATACTCCGGACCGGGATAGCTCGTGAGAGGACGCACGCGCCAGGTGCCACGCGGCTCGGGACGGGGCAGCACCGCGAGCGCGAGAGCGACGCATCCCGCGAGCGCGGCCCCGGCTGCGATTCCGATCCCGACGATGCGGGATCGGGGCTTGGATCGCGTGGCACGGAGGATCCGCGCGCTCGCACCGTCCGAGGGACGCGGAACCTCATCCGGGCGGTCGGACGCGCCCGTATCGGTATGGATATCGCCGCAGGCTTCCAAGGGTGCAACCAACCGGTAACCCACGCCGCGGATCGTCTCGATGACGCGCGAAGACTTGGGATCGTCCCGGAAGACGCGGCGAAGCTCCGAGATCGTGCGGGTGAGCGCTTCCTCGCAGACCACCGAGTCGGGCCACACGGTCTCGAAGAGGTCTTCGCGCGAGAAGACCTCCCCGGGACGGCTCGCCAGATGGAGAAAAACCAGCATGACGCGCGGCTCGAGCTGGAACGTCTCGGCTCCGTGCTGGATGCGATTGAGGGAAGGCAGGACCAAGCGGCCGGCCACGCGAAACGGCGGGACCGACGTCCGGCAGAGGGGT
>JAGQHR010000300.1 GCA_020431745.1 Candidatus Eiseniibacteriota bacterium | reverse complement strand
GAGCGGCGCCCTCCCCTGCCGCCCTCCCGGGCCGGCCTCCCCGCCGCCCGCCGCGGCTCGGCGCCGGGTTCGAGGGCCGATTCGACGCCGCAGCCGAAGCGGTTGCGGGCTCGGGGCGGCCTGCCTATACTCCGTTCTTTGGTCTCGGAAGCCCGTGACGGCGTGGGCCGCGCGCGTTTGACGCGCAGTCCGAAGTGGCGGCTCCGAGCCGATTCCGGCGACTCGAGGATCCGGTCGCGATGCTGCCGCTCCAACGAGAGCGATGACTCCCAGGGAACAAGGAGCCCCAAGGCCATGTCGAAGAAGCTGTCCGCAATCCTCCTTTCACGCCCCCTCGGGCAGGGACGAACGCCCAAGATGCTGCTTCCCTTCGGGGACGAGACGGTCCTCGCGCGTACGCTCAAGGCGTACCAAGGTTTCGATGAGGTGTTGGTCGTGGTTCCCGGCAGTGGCGACGGCGTCGATGCCGCGATTCAGTCTTCCGGGATCGCAGCGCGCTCGATCGCGGTGGCGGACGCGGAGGCGGGTCTGGGGGAACAGCTCCGGGCGGCGCTCGACGCCGCGTCCTCGAGCACCCAGGGGTATGCGATCGGGATGACCGACCAGCCCATCCTTTCCTCCGAGCTCGTGACCGACATCCGCAGCCGGTTCGAGGGAGGCAAGGCCAAGATCCTGGCTCCCGTCTGTCAGCGCGCGATCGGACTTCCCACGTTTTTCGACTCGGAAATGCGCAAGGAGCTCTCTTCGCTGTCCGCCCACGGCACCCTGTGGGACGTCTTCAAGGCGCACGGTGATGATGTCGATGCGTGCGAGCTCTTCCACACGGCGGTGCTCGGCGGGATCGAGGACACGGACGACTACCACGCTCTGCTCCGGCTGGCCGGACTCCCGGTTCCCGAACCCGAGGAGGAAGGTGCGATTCCGTCCACGAACGGAGGTCCCTCCGCCTAGTGGAGTCGCGTGCGTCTGACCTCGGGGATCGGTCCGCCCCGGAAGGTGAACCCCACGAGACGGCTCTCCGTCGTGGGGTTTTTCTTTTCGACATCGACGGGACCCTGATGCGCAGCGGAGGGGCCGGGGCGATCGCGTTCCGCCATGCCTTCCGGGAGTGGTGCGGCATCGACCCCTCCCGCGTCCCCGTCTCGATGGCCGGCCGCACCGACCTGGAAATCCTGCGACTGACCCTCGACGCGGTAGGAGCGCCCTATCCGCGGCCGGCGGACCGGAGGCGTCTGGTCCGGATCTACCTGGACCACCTCCGAAGGGAGATCCT
This sequence comes from Candidatus Eiseniibacteriota bacterium, assembly GCA_020431745.1. Lineage (GTDB taxonomy): Bacteria > Eisenbacteria > RBG-16-71-46 > CAIMUX01 > CAIMUX01 > JAGQHR01. Next base: position 3,864 of record JAGQHR010000300.1, on the reverse strand, counting down.
GGTCCCCGAGCGCGCCGCTCCCCTTCCCGGAGTGGTCGCCCTGCTCGACGGCCTCCACGCCCGACGGCTTCCGGTGGGGTTGGTGACCGGAAACATCCAGCCGGGAGCGACCATCAAGCTCGCAGCCGCCGGCCTCGCCGACCGATTCGATTTCGGAGCCTTCGGCAACGACCGGGAGGACCGCGATGAGCTCGTGCCGGTCGCACTCCGCCGCCTGCGCCGGCGGCACGGCGCGGAGCCGAGGCCCAGGGACGTCTGGGTCGTGGGAGACACCCTCCGGGACGTCCAGTGCGCCCGCGCGGCTGGCGTGCGAATTCTCGCGGTAGGCACGGGATTCGAGGACCAACTCGCGCTCGAATCCGCTCGCCCCGATCTCTATCTGACCGACCTTTCCGACACGGCCCGGGTGCTCCGGCGCCTCGGAGCGACGATGGCCGCGGAGGCTCCCGGACCCTGAACCAGACTCCCCGGCGGGCCCGGGTTCACCCGGCCCGCAACGATTCCCCCATACCGAAAAAGATTGACGAGCATCAGTTCGATTGTGTTTCCCGCCGATCCGGCGTACCGTCCTGGGGGTGGAATGTTCGAGCGAGTCTGGGCCTGCGCGGTGACTCCATCTCGCATCACGGATCTCGATCGTCTCTCCCGACATTGCGCCGAACGGGGCTCCGGGTTCCGGAGCTCGCTACGGGATTGGTTAAGACTGCCTCGAGTTCGTTTAAGGAGATCTCCGCGATGGGTACGAAGCTGTACGTGGGCAACCTGAGCTACAATGTGAACAATTCAGAGCTGGAAGAGCTGTTTGCGTCCTTCGGTGCAGTCCGGAGCGCTCAGGTCGTGATGGATCGTGATACGGGTCGCAGCAAGGGATTCGGATTCGTTGAGTTCAACACCGAGGAAGAGGCCGAGGCGGCGATCTCCGCTCTCAACGGTCGTGATTTCAAGGGACGCAACTTGACGGTCAACGAAGCTCGCCCGCGTGAGGACCGCGGTCCTCGCGGCGGTGCTGGCCGCGGTGGGTTCGGTGGCGGTGGTGGCGGTCGGCGGGATCGTTACTAATCGTCTTCCCTCCGCAAAACGTGTTCGCCTGAACGGCACACGCTTCCAGGTCGACGCGGCGGTCTCCGGATCGCCGCGTCGTTCTTTTGATCCTACTCCTCGGACATGACGGCCCAGCTCTCGACCGCATTCTCGAGCTCGGCGGCGACCGACTCGTACTCGTTCGTGTAGAAGGCCGCCTTCTCCGAGTCGCGATAGATCTCGCCGTCCGCGAGGAGCGTTTCCAGCTTCGCCTTGCGCTCTTCCAGCTGCGCGATCTTCTGCTCCAACGCCTCGAGCTTGCGCTGGTTCGGCTTGCGACGTACCGGAGCCTCGCTCGGGAGGGCCGCTGCCGTCCGTTGTGACACCGGGGCCACCGCCTCCCCTTCCTCGCGCAGCCCCTTCTGGTGCAGGAACCCTTCATAGCCGCCCGGATAGTCGTAGATGGTTCCGCCGCCGACTTCGATGACCCGGGTCGCGAGCTGCTCCAGGAAGAAGCGATCGTGCGAAACGAAAACCACCGTGCCCTCGAACTGCCGCAGCGCCTCCAAGAGGACGTCTTTGGACGTCATGTCGAGATGGTTGGTCGGCTCGTCCAGCAAGAGCACGTTGGAAGGGCGCATCAGCATCATGGCCAGGGCGAGCCGGTTCCGTTCGCCGCCCGAGAGCACGCCGATCGGCTTGTCGACCGCGGGACCCGAAAAGAGGAACGCACCGAGGAGCCCGCGCACGCGTGGCACGAAGTCGGTCGGTGCGCGGGTCATCGCTTCTTCCAGGATCGTCTTGTCGCGAGGCATCCGGTCGGCGGCATCCTGCGCGAAGAAATCGAGCGTCACTTTGAGCCCGACCGTGCGCGTACCCAGCTCGATCGGCTCCTGTCCGGCGAGGATCCGCATGAGGGTCGATTTCCCGGCGCCGTTGGGCCCGACGAGAGCCACCTTCTGTCCCCGCTCCACCGCGAGATCGATCCCGCGAAAGACTTCGATCGGACCGTAGGACTTGTGGATCCCCTCCACCTCCAGCGTGATCCGTCCCGAGCGATCGGGCTGCGGAAACTGGAAGTGCACGGTGCGGGACGGCTCCTCCGGCTTTTCGAGCCGCTCCATCCGCTCCAACATCTTGACCCGGCTCTGCGCCTGGGTCGCCTTGGTGTTCTTGGCCTTGAACCGCTCGATGAACCGCTCGATGCGCTTGATCTCGTCCTGCTGCCGCTTCCACGCCGTCATCGCCATCTCGTAGCGCTTCTGCCGCTGCTCCAGGTACTGCGAGTAGGTACCGCTATAGTCCACGAGCTGGCGCGTCATGAGGTCCGTGATCCGATTCACGGTCTGGTCGAGGAAGTAGCGATCGTGGGACACGACGACGAACGCGCCCGGATAGTCGCGCAGGAATCCTTCCAGCCACTCCCGAGCTTCGAGATCGAGATGATTGGTCGGCTCGTCGAGGAGCAAGGCATCGGGACGCTCCAGCAGGAGTTTGGCGGGCGCCACGCGCATCTGCCAGCCGCCCGAAAGAGTGTCCACACTGCGGCCGAAGTCGGAAAGCGTGAACCCGAGCCCGCGGAGCACCCGGTCGACCTGACGGTCGATCTCGTAGCCGTCTCGGTGCCGGAACTCCTCTTCCAGCCGGGTGTGACGGGCGAGCAGAGCCTCGGTTTCCGATTCAGCGAGAGGCGTTTCCAGCCGCGCCTCCAACCCCTCCAGCTCCTCCTTGATGGCGAGCACCGCAGCGAACGCGGACCGGGCTTCATCGCGCACCGTGCCGTGACCCAGCTCGAACGCGAACTGGGGTAGATAGCCGACGCGATAGCTCCGGGGCGTTTCGATCGATCCGGCATCCGGCGACTCTTCCCCGGCGAGCATGCGCAGCCACGTCGACTTGCCCGAGCCGTTGGGTCCGACCAGACCGACCCGGTCCCGATCGCCGAGCACCCAATCGACGTGGTCGAAGAGAACCTGGCCTCCGAATGCCCGGTCGATTCCCAGAGCCTTGAGCACGCTGCCTCCACCCTGCCATGCCGTGTGCCGCCCCTGTGCTGCCGGTCCGAGGCGGCGGGACCGGGAGGTCGCGCTCGAGGAGGACGGGCACCCGGATCCGCACGAAAACGCCGATTCTAGAGGCAAGGGCGCACGCGGAACCACCGAAGAGCGTTCCCAGACGCGTTCCCGAGGCAATTCGCACCCGACCGCGATGAGCGACGGGCGACTATCCGCGGGAGCGCAAGCGTCGGAGGCGGTTCGCCCGGGTCCGGACGCGCCGGTGAAGGTTCGCGACGGTGCGGAATCGCGCGGGACGGAGGAGAGGTCGGAAAGCAGCGGCGACGGAAAGCCGAGCGCTCAGGCCGAGCGCCGGAAGCCGTCGCGCTTGCGGATCCGATCCGGCATCCAGTCCGTGGCCGGCCGCGCGCGCCAATCGTTCACGGCCTGGATCAGCTTGACGCGACTGATCGGCTTGGGGATGTACGCGTCGCAGCCCGCATCCAGCGCTTTCTCGTCATCTCCGTGGAGGACGCGCGCGGTGACCGCGATGATCGGAACGCCGTCGAGCGCGGGATCGCTCGCGAGGGTCCGGGCGGCTTCGTAGCCATCCATGATCGGCATCATGAGATCGAGGAGGATGACGTCCGGACGGGTACGATAGATCGCGTCCAGCGCCACGCGGCCGTTCTCGCAGACCTCGACGTCGAACCCCGCGCCGGCCAGGATGGCCCGGATCACGAACTGGTTCGTCGGATCATCTTCGGCGAGCACGATTCGGGGAGCGTGGCTCCCGTCACGCACCGCTGCGGTCATGCGACCCTCCTCTTTCCGCACCTCAGGCAGGTTC
>JAGQHR010000299.1:2953-5149 GCA_020431745.1 Candidatus Eiseniibacteriota bacterium | reverse complement strand
TGTCCCCATCCGGGAATCACCAGGCTGCGGGCGGCCGCGCCGAAGCGCGACTTCCGGGACAGTCGCACCGACAGGTCCTGGGGAGCCGACGGATCGAGATAGACCTGCCCCTCCCACGGGCTGTACCCGGGCGCGAAGGCCTGGACCCGATAGAGTCCGGAAAGAGGGCGATGGAGCGTCCACGGTGCGCGCCCCACGAACTCGTAGTCGCCGGACAGACGGATGATCGCCCCCGGCGGATCGGACTTCACCGTGAGGATGGGGACGCCCGGATCCTCCATCGTCGGCGACTCGGTCTGCGCCCGGCACGGAGCGGCGTGAGCCAGGACTCCGATCAGAGCCGCGATCGCCGCATTGCGGGCCCAGAGAATTGATCCCCGCACAACACCTCCCTGTAGCTCCTCGCTAGGCGAGGAAAACGACGATCGGGGCCTACCCCTGGCCCCGTCCCTTCCAATGATCCGATGCCGCCTGTCCCTCGCCCCCGAGGAGCGTCGCGGGAGTCCGCACCAGGATCGTCAAGTCCAACGCGAGCGAGATCGTGTCGACGTATTCCACGTCGGCCCGGATCCGCTCCGGCCAGGAGAGCGATTTCCTCCCCCGGATCTGTGCCAACCCGGTCAGGCCGGGCTTCACGAGCAAACGCCGTCTCTGGAAGTCATCGTACTGATCGACCTGGTACTGCAGAGTCGGACGAGGCCCGATCAGGCTCATCTCTCCCTTCGCGATGTTGAACAGCTGCGGAAGCTCGTCCAGGCTCGTCGCCCGGAGGAACTTCCCGCTGCGCGTGATCCGCGAGTCGTTCTGCTCGACGAGAGCACCGGCGCCTTGCTTCTCCGCGCCCGTGACCATACTGCGGAACTTGTGGAGGCGAAAGGGACGGCCGAAGCGACCGACACGTTCCTGATGGAAGAACGCGCCTCCCGGGGAATCGAGAGCGACCCAGGCCGCCAGCAACAACAGCAGTGGACCGAGGCACACCACGGCGATGCCGGCGACGATGCGATCGCAGCTTGGCTTGAGAAACCGGGGATAGAAGCCGCTCGGGGCGGCCGGCGTTTCCCGCGGCATGGGTTCGGGTGAGGTGCTCATCGTCCTTCTCCCGTGCGGTGCACGATTCTTCCCGGCACGCCGAAGGCCGTCGCACCGGGCGGCAGGTCCTCGAGCAGGACCGACCCGGCCCCGACGGTGCTCCAGGCGCCGAGACTCCGTCCGGGCAGAACGGTGCCGTTGATTCCGACGAACGCCCCCTCTTCGAGGGTGACGTGGCCGCCGATGTTGCCTCCGGGACCGACGGTGGCGAACGTCGCCATCCGGCAGTCGTGTCCCAGCGTGGCGTTCAGATTGAGCAGCGTGTGCGGACCGAGATGGCTCGCGGCTGCCACCACGACGCCGGCCGCCACGACGGCGCCGTCCTCGACCTGCACGTCGCGATACAGCGTGGCTGCGGGGTGGATCGCTCGATGGTAGCGAACCCCGTGGGCCGAGAGACGCGCGGCCACGGCAGCGCGGGCTCGGGAGTCACCGATTCCGAGAAGAAATCGACAGGACGAGGCCAGCTCCGCGGCCCGGCTCAGCGGACCCAACACCGGGATCCCGGCGATCGTCGTTCCGGCCACGACGGTGTCATCGAGAAACCCCTCCACCGTAGCGTCGTCGCCCCGTTCCTGTGCAGCGACGAGGATCTCGAGAATCCCTCGTCCGTGTCCGCCGGCGCCCGCGATCACGATCCGGGCGGTCACGGCCGGCTCCCGATCTTTCCGCCGACGAACGCGATCAGCGTTGCGAGGGTGCCGAAGTTCGCGCCCGTCACTTCGCGATCTTGGACGCGGATCGAAAACGCCGTTTCCAGATCGTCGATCAGCTGGATCATCCGCAACGAGCTGAGCCCTAGCTCGCGCAAGGGCGTCTCGTCGTCTTCGGATTCGTCGATGGGACGCGCGAGGAGCTCGCTGAGGATCTGCTCCAGCTTTCTCGGCACGTCCTGTGCTTCGGGAGTCACCACGGTCTCCTATCGTTCTCGGGCCGGGCGCACACCGGCCCCCTCTGCAGGGAATCGGCCGTTCGGGTACGGATCCTTTGCCGGTTCCGAGTGGCCATCCCGATCTCGGGCGCCGGACACGGTTCGAAAGATATCCAGGACGGTTTCGGCCTGAGTCGGACGCCAGAAGTGCTGCCGGACGTGGACGCGACCTC
>JAGQHR010000299.1:0-2932 GCA_020431745.1 Candidatus Eiseniibacteriota bacterium | reverse complement strand
CTCGCGCACCGGTCTCCTCGCGCTCGCGGGCCGGAAGGGAACGCAGCCGCTGGATCTCCCTGGCCAGGGCCGGGCCATCTCCGGCCGGGGTCAGGAATCCCCCGCCCGAGAGCCGCAGGAGCTCCGCCATCTCTCCTTCTCCGGCCGCCACGACGACCGGAACCGCGGCGGCCATGTAGTCGAAGATCTTGTTCGGAAGCGTCTGGCGATTGTGCTCGTGGGCGCTGGCGGCGATGAGGCCGACGTCGGCGTGACAGATGGCGGCAAACGCATCCTGCTTGGGAAGCGCGCCCAGGAAGTGGACGTTGGAGAGCTTCTCCTCGCGCGCCCGTCGTTCCAGGACGGGGCGATGGTCCCCGTCGCCCACGAACACGAAGGCGACCGAGGGATCGTCCCGCATCGCGGCGGCCGCGTCGACGAGGGTACCGAGATCGTTCCAGATCCCGTGAGCTCCGACGTAGAGACACACGAATCGTCCGGCGAACTGCGCCAGCGGGTTGTGATCCCGGAAGCTCTCCGGGACCATCCAGTGGTCGACCCCGTTCGGCACCAGGGTGACTTTCTCCGGCGGCACGCCGTAGGAGAGGATTCCGTCCCGAATCCCCTCCGTCACCGCGACCAGGTGGTCCGCGCGGCGATACAGGTCGGCGGCGAGCCGTCTCGTGCGCGCTTCCCAGGCTGCGCTCCGCATGACGCCCGCCGCGACGGCGGCCTCCGGCCAGAGATCGCGGAGCTCGAAGACGAACGGCACGCGGAAGCGGCGGGCCAGGTAGGCGCCGGGAACGCCGACGGTGAGCGGTGTGCTGGACGCGAACACGATGTCCGGTTTGCGCACGAACGTTCCGACCGCGCCGGCGTTGGCGGCGAAGGTTCCGAAGAAGAGGAGCCGCTTGCGGAAGCTCCCGCGGAAGCGGGAGAAGCACCAGAGCCGCCGAATCCGGAATCCTTCCGGATGATCTTCCAGGGAATACGTGCGGCCGAAGTCACACGGAATCGATGCGCCGGTCTTGTAGTTGACGTTGCCGGTCAGGAGCTCCACCTCGTGACCGGCTTCGGTCCACGCGCGCGCGAACTGATAGTGCCGGCTTGCCCCTGCCTGATCGGGCAGATTGAAGTATTGCGTGAGGTAGAGAATCCTCATGCCCCACCCCTCGCAGCCCCGGCAGGCAACGACGCGGACAACGATGACTCAGCGTTCCAGGACATCATCCCTCGCGACGGTGTTCGCACCCGCCCGTTCCAACAGCGGGAAGTAGGTCGCGACCATCCCCGTCAGGTTCGCGATCAATGCGCATTGATCCTGTTCGAAGCGGACCTCCGGCGGCGGCGCGATCCCGAGGATGCCGACTCCTTCTCCGATCCGGGTCGAGCTGAACACGCGGAATCCGAACCGCTCGATCAGCTCGTGATTCTCTACGACCAGGGGTAGCTCTTCCAGACGCTGGGTCGGATGAACGAGCTCGAGGACCTCGTCGCCGCGTGCGGCACGCCGGTAGAGCGGATTCTCCGGTTCCAGCGACGGCAGCACGACGTTGCCCGTCCCACAGGCTTCGGCGCGGCTCTGGGTGTTCGGGGCCCACCAGAAGGCGATTCCCGTCGGTCCGAAGATGCTCTCGAGATGGGTCCGCAGACGTTGGACGAGCTCCTCGCGCGTGCGCGCCGGTCCCAGGGCCGCGTTCGCCCGGGCCCACTCGCGCCGGAAATCCCAGCTGGTTCCGCCGTGGTCCGGGTCGAAATAGGCCGTGAGCGGACGCCGCACCGCCGGCACGGCGCCCACGACGGCGGCAAGGACGACCAGGACCGCTCCGCCCCAGCGGAACCAGAGCAGCCCGTGCTCGGGCATCGTCTGGTGTACGACTTGTCCGATTCCGGCGAGCGCGATCAGGAACAGGCCGAGCCCCAACAGCAGGAGCATCGACCCCGTGGGCTTGACGCTGGCCGGCAGGGCCTCCTTCCCCGGATGTCGACTGCCGAGGGCCGGGAGACAGGTGGCGAGCAGCGGAACCGAGGTGAGCGAACCGAAGGTAATGAGACGCAGCGAGAGCGCGCCATACAGGAGGAGCTGGCTCGCGACGAGGAACAGCCCCGCCAGGCCGGCCCCCAACGCGAAGGCGGCCCGGGCCAGCTGGCTCAGACCGCGACGGCGGGCGAGCACGGCCACCCCGAAGAGCCGCATCAGCCCGTAGCATGAAGTGACGAGCACCAGGACCGCGACTGCGCGAGCAGGGCCCGCTTGCAGCGCCAGCAGGATGTCTCCTCCCTCGTTGAGCAAGAAGACCGCTTCCTCGCTGCGCAGTCCCACGAACAGCAACACCGGAGCTGCGAGCGCGGCGAGCAGAAGAGCCGGCAGACCGCTGTGGCGTCCGAGCGACGCCGACTGTCCGAACCGGATCGCGAGCAGAACCCCGAGTGGTGCCAGTGCGACGCTGGCGATCGCTGCCACGACATCGCCCATCGCCATCGCACCCGGGTTCCAGAAGCGATAGTCCGAGTGCTGGGCTCCCAACCACGCCCAGTCGACTGCGCAGGCCAGCAGAAAGGCGGCGAGGGCGCCCCGTCCCGGCGGCGGTCCGGAGCGTACGGTCGCGACACCGACCACGATCAGGGCGGTCAGCGAGCAGAGTGCAGCGGAAATCAGCCAGAGGTCGATTCCCATGGCGATCACGAACCCTGCAGGAGCTGGATCTTCTCCTGGGCCCGCCGGGAGAGCGGAAGCTCCGGATAGCGTGCCGTGAGCTTCTCGAGGGTGGCCACCGCACTCTTGGGATCGTGGAGTTGCTCTTCTTGGATCGAGGCCGCGCGCACGTAGGCCAACGGGGACCGGTAGTCGGTCGGGAAGTCCTCGGCGCGCGTGAGGAGAACCTCCACCGCGTCTTCCCAGCGTCCCAGGCGCGACCAGACATCCGCCAGATGATCGAGCGCTTCGAGGACG
>JAGQHR010000002.1 GCA_020431745.1 Candidatus Eiseniibacteriota bacterium | reverse complement strand
GGAGTGCACATCCTCGCCTCCGGAAACATCGGCGCGAACGCAAGCCTCGGACTGGAGGCGGATCTCGTGGCCGGCACCCGCGCCCGTGGGGTCGACGGATGGCAGAACCAGTCCCTGCGCGGCAACCTCTCCCGTGGCCCGTGGGAGCTCACCGGAGGGGATTTCGCAGTCGATCCTACCGACCTGGTGGCACCCGCCTTCTCCGGACGCGGCGCTCAAGTGGGGTTCCGAAGCGAGGCGGGCGCGGTCCGCGTCGCGCGCGTACGCAATCGCGAGGACGCCCACATCCACTCGTGGGACGTGGAAGCGCAGCGCATCCTTCCGCTCCGTTTCCAGGTGCACGGGGAGGTCCTGCAGCGCGAGCTGGAAATCATCGGACGGCGTCCCCGGCAGGATCGCATCGCCAGCGGAGCGTTGATCTGGGGAGATCGCGATGGGCTCCGGATCGCGGGTGAGATCGGCGTGTCCCAGTCGGCCGACTCGTCTGGGTCCACCGCGGGTCGCGCGACGCAGCTCTCGTTTCGTGCCGGATCGTCGCGCGCGACTCTTCGCGGGAGGATCAACGTCGGTAGTCGCGATTTCACCGGACGGACCGGCGATCGGGACGGCGTCGTGCTCTTCGGCTCCTGGAGCCCGCGCCAGAGTCCGTTCCGTCTGTGGTCGAACCTGGAAACGACCGACGGGCGGGCCTGGGCCACCGGGGACTCCACCGGTTCCCGCGTCAGTCGCGCCCGCGCCGGCGTCCGCTGGGACGCGCGCCAATGGCCGGGTGTGGAGATCAGCGGCGGCCGTCTGACCGACGTCAGCACCCTCGGAAGCACGACCGTCCGCAGCTCCGAGCGATCGGACGTGACGCTCGCGACCACGTTCGCGCGGGGGCCTGCCCTCCTCGTCGGAACGCTCGATCACGGGCTCGTGCACGACCGTCTCACCGGTTCCTCGGGTGGCGTTCGCTCGCTCGAGCTCAACGCCGGCACCCGCATCGCCGACTTCCGCACCGCGCTCCATTGGTCGCAGAGCACCGACTGGTCACCGGATGCTCGTTCCGCGATCGAAAGCCACGGGTGGCAGGCCGACCTGTCCTACTACGCGGGATCGGGCCTGGTCGACGCAGGTGTCTCGCTTTCCCGCCGCACGCAGCTCTCCGGAACGCTGACCCAACCACCCGCGCTCCTCCGCATCGAGCCACGCCTCGACGTGCGCATCGCACAGAGGTGGACGCTCCGGTTGGATGCCTCGATCGAACGGGTCGACGGCGACGCCCGCGTCAACCGCTGGCAGCTCTCGGTCCACCGGTCGGCGATCGAGCTGCTTCCGGTGCCGTGGGTACCGTTGCGGGGCGGCGTGCGGGGTGTCGTCTTCATCGATGCCGACGGAGACGGACGACCGGGGCCGACGGAAGAGCGGATCGAAGACATCCTGATCCGGGCGGATGGTCGCTATCAAACCACCGACCGGCACGGCGAGTTCTCGTGGTCCAGCCTCGATCCGGGCACCTACTGGTTGGAGGTGGACCGGGGCTCGATTCCCGCGGGCATGGCGCTCTCGGTCGGCCTGCCGATCGAGGTGGTCATCGACGCGGGGCGGGACCAGGACCTGTGGATCCCGCTCGCACCGTGCGGCACGGTGCGAGGATCGCTCTTCCTGGACGAGAATCGGGACGGACGGATCGGCGACGAAGAGCCGGGAGTCTCGGACCTGCGCATCGCGCTCTGGCGCGGCGACGATCAGGTCGCGGTCGCGATGACGGACACCGACGGAGGATTCCAACTGCGGCAGGTCCCCGCCGGACGATACGAGCTCCGGATCGATCCACAGTGGATTCCGCGGGGCTGGGAGCCGACCACCCGCGAGGTTTGGGTGGACGTCACCGAGGACAGTCCGACCACCGTCGCGCCCTACGGAATCGCCCCGCGGCGCAAGCCGGTCGTGATCACCTACCCTGGACGCGGCGCGACGGAAAGGCCCTGAACGCCGCACGCAACGATCGATCACAGCGTCCGAGGGTTGTCGCACGCTCGCACGATCCCCTAAACTCCTGGTTGCGAGCCGGGGCGCACGGTGGGAACTCCCGCCGGGGGGGCGATTTGACGATGCCGCATGTCCGTCGCTGTGCATTTCTTTGGACGAGCCTCCTTCTCCCCGTGTTGCTCGTCTTCTCTTCCTGCAACGAAGATGGAGGAGATGACGGGATCACCCGGGTCATCGCGGAAGGGGATTTGCCGCTGCTGCCGTCTCCGGCCGTCCACGTCATTCCCGTCTTCGGTAGTGCCGACTCGTTGGCCCGTATCGCCCGAGGAGTCGTCATCGGACAGCTCAATCGTGTGAGATTGCTCACCCGGGAGATCGAGTCCACACACGCAACGCTCAGCGCGACCGGTTGGACCCGCAACGAGGAGAACTGCTGGATCCGTCAGTTCTCGCAATCGGACACGACGTGCGACTACACCTTGTCGCTCTGCGGCCGCGGAAGCCGACTGGAGTACAACGAGAGCATGGACGGCCCCTGCCTGCCGGGCCGGGACGGCCCCATCCATGTCGACGATTGGACATTCACGACCGGCACCACGAATGCCGACGGCACCGAAGGCGACTTCCGGACGTTCCAGAATCCCGGATCCGGCGGCAACGTCTCTCGATCGTGGAGGTGGAGCAGTCCGGACGGCGGAAGCACCATCGATTGGTCGTTCTACGCCGGAGAACGGAGCGATCGCAACTTCCGCGGCGCGCTCCGCTGGAATCGGTCCGATCCCGCTGCTCCCTCCGGAGAGTTCCGCTGGTCCTCGAATGAGAAGTGGAGCGCGGCCCTGACCGGGGACGGGACGTCCGGCCGGCTGACGATCCTCGGACTCGATGCCGGCTCGGGCAACTGGCTTCCGCAGGAAGAGCTCACATGGGAGCCGAAGCACGGCACCTGGAACGTCTACGACGCTGCCGGAGGTCTCGCCGAAGCCAGATCCTGGTGACGCCGCGTGCCGGTCCCGGCGACATCGCCCCGTCGTCCGCGCTGGCCCATGCGCCGGAATCCGCTATGATGCCCCTTCATGCTCAGGGGCGGCTCCGTCCCCCTTACGAGCGCGGACGCACGTCGCGTCCCCGGACGGAGTCTCCCGACGAACAGCACAGGGAAGGAAGTCTCGATGTCCAATCCGAAGGTGTACTTCGACATCTCGATCGGCGGGGAACCCGCCGGACGCATCACCATGGAGCTCGCGGCCGACGTCGTTCCGAAGACCGCCGAGAACTTCCGTGCACTCTGCACCGGGGAGAAGGGATTCGGCTACCAGGGCAGCACCTTCCACCGCGTCATCCCCAACTTCATGTGCCAGGGCGGAGATTTCACAGAGCACAACGGGACGGGCGGAAAGTCGATCTACGGCAACCGCTTCGATGACGAAAACTTCGATCTCGACCACACCGGCAAGGGCATTCTCTCGATGGCCAATGCCGGACCGGACACGAACGGAAGCCAGTTCTTTCTGTGCACGGTCAAGACGCCGTGGCTGGACGGCAAGCACGTCGTCTTCGGCAAGGTCGTCGACGGACTCGATGTCCTGGACCAGATCGAGGCGGTCGGAAGCGACACCGGTCGGACCTCGCAGGACGTCGTGATCGAGGAATCCGGAGAGCTTTGACCGGTCGCTGAAGAGCCTGTCGCGGCGATGGAGACCTGCCGCGCAACGCGAGCTTCGCGGTACGCGGCCTTTCGCGATCCGTCAGTGGCCGGAGAGCAGCTTCGACAGGCGTTCGAGCTGCGAACCCAGCACGAAGTCCACGGGGGCGGCCCAGCTTTCGGCGCCGCCCTCCCCCTCGATCCGCCCGGCCACCCGGTAGGTCAGTCCGATCGTGCATCCCCCTTCGGCCGGCGCGAACGTCCAGGTCATGCTCCCGGCGACCGACTGTTCCTGGAGCGGTCCCAACCCGCCGACGAGTCGAAGCTGCTCGCCGGGTGCGGCATAGACGACCTGCATGTGCTGGACGCTCCCCCCATCGGGAAGCGTCTCGCAGAAGCAGCCGCCAGCGCGCGCGTCGATCGACAGGTTCGCGGCGTTCCCCGACCATGTGTGAACAGGATCCCACCAGCGGGCCACGTCGACGAACGCGGCGTAGGCTTCGTGCGGCGAAACCGGAACCGATGCGGTGCTCTCGATCGTGAATCCGGTTGCGTCCGCCGAGCTCACCTTCGAAGACACGGTTTGTGGCAGCAGCAGCACGATCGCCGACGCCATGTGCCAACCCAGACGACGGATTCCCGATTGCATCGGTAACGCTCTCCCAGAAGAGTGGAAACCAGAGGTGTGGAAACCGGCCGGCCCGACTCCCGGGACCGCGACGTTGCGCTAGGAAAGTGGTCCGTCCGGCCCGGACTGCCGCTCGGCCAGGACCATCTCGAGATAGGGACGATAGAGCGGGTTGCGACAGTCTTCGATCAGCTGCCGGAACTGGGGCTCGTCGATGAACCCCTGATTGAAGGCGATCTCTTCCAGGCAGGCGATCTTCCAGTTCTGCTGGCGCTCGACCGTCGCGATGTAATCGCCCGCCTCGAGCAGGCTCTCCGGAGTTCCGGTGTCGAGCCAGGCGATTCCCCGTCCCAGAAGCGCGACTTCCAAGAGCCCCTCGGCGAGGTACGCGCGATTGAGGTCGGTGATTTCGTACTCTCCCCGCGCGGACGGCTGCAGCGCGCGGGCGCGGTCCACGACGGAACGGTCATAGACGTAGAGTCCGGGCACGGCATAGCTGCTCTTGGGCTGCTTCGGTTTCTCCTCGATGCTCAGCACCTTCCCGCTGCGGTCGAACTCCACGACGCCGAAGCGCTCGGGATCGCGAACGTGGTACCCGAACACGCAGGCCCCCGTCTCGAGCCGGAGCGCTTTGCGGAAGAAGTCGAGCTTCCCGTAGAAGATGTTGTCACCGAGGATCAGGCACGCACCGGATCCGGCCAGGAATTCCGCACCGATGACGAAGGCCTGGGCGATGCCGTTCGGAACCTGCTGCTCCGCATAGTGGAGGGAGAGTCCCAACGAGGTTCCGTCCCCGAGCAAAGCGCGGAAGGCGGGCAGGTCCTTCGGAGTCGAGATGATCAGGATCTCCCGCAGGCCGCCCAGCATCAGCGTGGCCAGCGGGTAGTAGATCATCGGCTTGTCGTAGATCGGCAGGAGCTGCTTGCACGCCACCCGGGTGAGCGGATCGAGGCGCGTCCCCGCACCGCCCGCGAGGATGATTCCCTTCTTCACTGAGGACATTGGACCGGCAGTGTAGTCGATCGGCATCGCGCGGGAACAGCGTGAAGAGCGGGGCCGGCGAGCCCCCTCGACTCCCGACCCCGCAGCCTTCGGACGTTTCGCTGAGGGCAAGACCGAGGCCAATCCCTGCCTTCCCGGGGCATCATCGCTAAGCGACTGCAGCAACCGCAGATTGATCCGCCGTTCCGTGGATGAGCCTCGGCCGGCGCCCACCGAGTGTTCGTCTTGGGTGCCCGAATCCGAGCGAGTTGTTCGCATTCGCACGAATCGCACTTCTCGATCGCTCCACGTCGATCCCAAGCAAAGCGCCCGTTCGATCTGGGTTTACCCTACCCCCGCACGCTGTCCGATTTCGGCGGCGTGCACACGACCGCACCGCCACGCACCCTCGCTGTCGTGTTCGAATCTGAACAATCTGTGCGGACGAAGGCGCCCAGGACGAACACCTGCGCAGCCGGCCACGCACGACAGCCAGACCTCTCAATGGGATAACCAACTATCTGTCAGTCATTTGGCGATGTCCGACAATGCGAACATCCGGCGGTGGCACGCCAGTCGCCAAGGAGCAGCTCGGAAGCGACCCTGGTTTATACTGAACGCTCCTCGCACCGCGCGAGGACGCTGCTCATCGCCCCTGATGTGTGGCTGGGAGTTCTGGAACGTGCATTCCCTCGAGACCCCGACCATGAACGATCCCCGACAGGGCCGCAAACGCTTCTCGGCGTCCGATCGTGGCGTCGATCCGGAGGGTGCTTTGGACGAAGCGAGTGACATCGCAGCCGACCTGGCCCGGTCTGGAGTTCGAGTTCCCGGCCGCCCGCCGGCCCTGTCCCTGGAGCGTCAGGTCCGCGAATGGGGCGACCAACGCTCCTTCCAACTGCTTTACGACGCGATGCGCGGCTTGGTGGAGTCGCTGGACTTCGAGTCCCTGGTGCACCAGATCCTGGACGTGGCGGTGCGATCCATCGGCGCAGACCGCGGAATCGTCTTTCTCGGCGGCAGCCTGGATTCCAACTTGTTTCCCGTAGCGGTGACGAGCGTCGACCCCCGCGAGGTGCGGGACCTCAGCGAGGTGAGCCGCACGATCCTGGAACGCGCCCTGGGTGGCGAATCGACCCTCACGGTCGACGCGGCTTCCGACCCTGTCCTCGCCGACGCGCCGAGCGTCAAGATGCATCAGCTCCGGAGTGTTCTCTGCGTCCCCCTGCGCGTACGCGACGAGCTGATCGGAGCCGTGTACCTGGACCGCCGCAACGACGCCAACGCCTTCAGCTCGGCCTCGATGCGATTCCTCGACGCGTTCGTGGAGCTCGCGAGCGGCGTGCTCCAGCGCGCGCATGAGCACCATCGGCTCCGCCAGGAAAACCAGCGCCTTCGCAACCAGATCGATCCCCGCGACCCCTTTGCCCACATCGTGACCGGCAATCCCCGGATGCGCCGCGTGCTCGGCAACGCCGAGCTGGTGGCACGCGTGGACGCCCCCGTCATGATCACGGGGGAGAGCGGAACCGGCAAGGAGCTCCTCGCCCGCGCGATCCATCAGTCGAGCCCGCGCGCGTCCGAGCCGCTGGTCACGCAGAACTGCGCGGCGGTCCCGGCCGACCTGCTGGAGAGCCTCTTCTTCGGTCACATCCGCGGCGCGTTCACGGGCGCCCATCGCGATACCGCGGGTCTGTTCCAGCTGGCGCACCGGGGCGTGCTCTTCCTCGACGAGATCGCCGAGTTGGCGGCGCCGCTCCAGGCCAAACTGCTCCGCGTTCTGGAAACCGGGGTCGTCCGACCGTTGGGAAGCGAAGAGGAGACCCGCGTCGACGTCCGATTGATCGCGGCCACCAGCAGGAATCTCTGGGATGCGGTTCGAGAGGGTCGTTTTCGTGAAGACCTCTTCTACCGCATCAGCGTCATCGAGCTGGGACTTCCGCCGCTGCGCGAACGCCGGGACGATATCCCGCTGCTGCTCGACCACTTCGCGATCAAGCACGAAGCGGATCGGGATCGCCGAATGCGGTTCGACCGCACCGCCATCGATTTCCTGAGCGGCTATCCCTGGCGCGGCAACGTCCGGGAGCTGGAGAACTTCGTGCGGCGGGCCCTGGTCTTCCATGCCGGCCGCGCGGTAGGTCCCCATGAGGTCGCGGAGCTGCTGCGTCCGGCCGAGTCCGAACCGGCCCCGCGACCCGAGGCGGTGGAAAGCCGCCCCATCCCCCCCCCGAACCGAACGACGAGTTTCAAGACTCTGGAGGAGCGCGAACGCGAAGCGATCGTCGATGCGCTCCGGATCACCGGTGGAAACCGCACGCGGGCGGCCGAGCTGCTGGGCCAGCATCGCAATGCGCTCCTCCGGAAGATCAAACGACTTGGGATCGACGGCTAGAAGCCAAACGAACACAAAGGGTGCGCGGGCGAACCCCGGCTCGGGGCACCTGGGATACGTGCGGGGTGGAGGGAACGGATATGAGACGCTTCTTGCTTTGTTCCATCGGAGCGTTGGGGGCGGTCACGCTCTTGGCGGGCGCTACCAGGGTCGCGCAGGCCGTAGGAGTGGTGACGCCTTTCGAAGCGATCGTCACGGATTGTAACGACAATGCTTGGAACGACGCTGCCGTCACGATCAGGCTCTACCGGAATTCGGTGCTCCCGATCTATGAGCACACCGAGAACACCGGCCCAGATGGGTACGTGATCTTCGACGACCCAGACTTCGAGTCCTTGCCCTGCGATCACCTCAAGGTGACGATCGTCCCCGCAACCGAAGGGGGGAACAGTTGGGAATCCGAGTTCGTTCACTCGGGCACGAACTGTTTCTACAATCCTCTCGCCGTCAAGGAGTGGGTGGAGTTCGATGCCTTCTCCGGACTCGACTGCGACTCAGTGGAAAAGGGTCTGGGACAACTGTTCTATCTCCGATGGGAAGCACCGGAGGAGTAGGCTGGAACTTCGACGACACGGAGCTCCGGGTTCTGCAGCTTTGGGGCCGGCATGGCTGACGAATGACCGACTTCCGATACTTCACACAGAAGCGATTGCAGGACTCTCCGGAGCGTTCCGTCTCGATCGCCCTTGATCGGTGGACCGGTCGCTCCGTGGTCCTCAAGACGGGACCATGGAGCGACCTCATTCATGAGGCGGCCGTTCTCTCCTCGCTCCCCCCGGGCGTATCGGCGCGCTGTCTCGATCTCCTCAGGGATGCCGGCGACTCCGGAACGTTGGTCCAGGAGCATCTGCCGGGTACGACGCTCGCGAATCTTGTCGCGTCCACGCCCACGGAGTCGATTCCGGGGTCGTTCGCACCCCGACTCCTCATCCAGGTCGCAGCGCTTCTCCTGCGTGTCCACCGGCTCGGGCTCGTCCACACCGACATCAAGCCGAGCAACCTGCTGTTGACCGACCCCGCGGAACCGTCCACCGTCCGACTCCTCGATTTCGGCCACGCTTTCTCGGAGTCTTCCGGATTTCGCACGGGGGCCAAGCCGATCGGGGGCACGGCTGGCTTCGTCGCTCCCGAGCTCACGCGAGGTTGGCGGGTCGACGGGAGAGCCGATCAGTATTCTCTCGGTCGGACCCTGTCGACCCTCTCCCCGGACCTCGCATCGGATTCCCGTTGGCAGGAGATCCTCGGAACGATGACGAGTCCGTCCCCCTCGTCCCGCTTCCCGGACCTCGAGACGTGCGCGCAGGAAGTGATCGAACGGTTCGGACTCGTCGATCTGGACGGCGGCTACCCTGTTCTGGGCGGAGGTCCGGTCCACGGACGGGAAGAAGTCCTGAACGAGGTCGAGCGGTGGACGACCGCTCAAGAGGACTCCCGGCTCCTGGTGATTTCCTCGCGGCCGGGATCCGGACTGTCTCGATTTCTCGCGGAGGCCAGGCTCGTCCTTTCCTCGACCTCGATCCAGGTCGCCGAGCTGGGAGCCGAGGATCTCGGTGCATTGAACGAGGAGCGAGTCCAAACGCTCCTCGCTGATCTGGACTCGAAGGTTCGGGAAGGATGTCGGATCATCTTGGGACTCGGCGATTGGTCCCCGGCCCTCGACGGGATGGAACGGCTCGGCCTCCGACCGCTTCGCCTTTGGATCCGGAGCCACCACCCCCGGCTCCTCGCCCTGCCTCCGTTGGAGTCCTTCGACGTTTCCGAGATGCTCGCCGTCGCCACGGGCGAAAAACTGTCGGACGTGGAAGCGATCGCCCATCGCCTTTGGCAAGTGGCAGACGGCGACCTCCGGGTGCTCCGCCAGGGATTCGACCAATGGGTTCGTCAACGAGGACGCTGTGTCGGCGTCCGTTGGTCGATCACCGAGGAATCCGACACGGATTGGATCTGGGACCCAACACCCACGAGCCCCGGATGGGACGCCGTTCCTTCGGAAACCCGTCCCACCCTCTCGCTTCTGGCGGCTGCGGGGGAAGGCATTCCCTGGGATGGTGCGCGCCGTCTCGTCGCCGCGCTCGCGGGAAGTGCTGCGTTCGACGCCGCGGCCGGAGAAGGATGGATTCGAGCCGATCGTGCGCGTCGGGTTCGCTGGCTCTCGCAACGGCTCCTGCGGGAGGCAAAGGCCGCGTCGACCGAAACGCTGGCGGCCGAGGCCTGGCTCAACGCGCACTTCGAACCAGCCGCGGACGACATCGGGGACCTGCTGCGGGCCGCCCGTTGGGCTCGGCGGGTGGGAGATCGCGAGAGAGAAGCGCAGCTCCTGGATAGCGCTCTGCAGTGGGCCCTCGCGAACGAATCGAGATCTACCATCGGCGCCATCGTGTCGTATCCCGATCCCCCTCCGACGCGGTGGACGAAGGAGCTGATCCACGACCGCATCACGAGGATCCGCGAGCTCACGAAAAGTCCACCGACTCGTGACGAGCTGCGCATTCTCCTGGGGAGAGCGCTGCGCATCGAAGGCGACCCCGCCGGGATTGCGCTGCTGGAGGAAGTCGCCGCGGACCCGGCAAGCTCATCCTGCAGCACGGCATTGTGGTATCTGTCCTACTACTATCGGACCAGTCAGAAGCGGGAAGACCAGGAGCGCGTATGGGAGTCGCTGCTCGCTCGAACGGCCGCGGGTCAAGGTCCGCCGGCCGGCTACCTGGAGCTGGGCAACGCGCGTCTCGCTCTCACGAACGGCAACTCGATCGACGCCCGACGCCACCTGAGCGACGCCATCACATCTCTGCGCCAGTCCGGTCCGACGTTGGCGGTGGAGGCGCTGTTCCTGGAAGCGAACCTGACCACGGAGACGGATCCGGGGCGGGCGGAGCAAGCCTGCAAGGAAGCGCTCGAGCTGTCGCAGGAATCGAGCACCCGGGCCATGGCCTTTTTCGGACTCGCACAGATCTACGAGTTGACGGGCAGAGTGGCGGAGTTCGTGTCCGCCACCGAGGCCGCCGTCGAGGTCGTGCGGACCGCCGGTATCCAACGGCATCTGGTGCGCTGCCGGATTCAGCGCGCCTGGGCGTGGGGGCTCGCCGACCAGCGAGATCGCGCCACCGCGGAAGTCACGGCACTCCTCCCGCACTCCCTGGTTCGAGAGGAAGCGCCTCGACGCGCTTCACTCCTGGGAGCCGCGGCGTTCCTCTCGATCCACCGCGGCGATCAGGACAGCGCCATTTCGCAGGCGGCCGTGGCCTGGGAGCTGGCTGCCACGAGCTCCACCATGCTCCGGGGCGTGCTGCTCCGGTATCTCACCGATGTGATTCTGGATGGCCCAGACTGGACGGCGGTGGACCACCTGCCGCTCATGCCCGGCCGCCGCACCCAGAACGAGACCAACCCCGCCCTTCGCATCGCCTTCGCGCGGTGGCAAGCTCTGGTGGAGATGCGCGCGGGACGCTTCTACGCCGCGTGCGAGGCTCTGGCCGGGGCCCGGCATTTGCTGACTGGACGGCACGATCGGCTGGAGCAGGCTCGGTTCCTCCATCATCAGGCCGTCGCACAGGCGATGCTCCCGGACCGGGAGGCCGCCGAGTCCGCAGCCGGGAAGTACGAAGCCGCCATCCAATCGTTGGGATCTTTCGGATACGGGTACTATCGTTGCCGGTCGATCCTGGGGCTCGCGACGACGCTCCATCGTCTGGACCGCACCGAAGAGGCGGCGGGGCACCTGCGGAGCGTGATCGCGCTCGCGCGACAGATCGATGCGCGTGGTGTCCTGGCCCTGGCGCTCTACACCAAGGCGGAGTGGGAATCCGCCGACTAGCCTCGTCCGCGAGGACGGTCGCATGTCACTGGCGTCGACCTGTCAGCGGTAGCTGTCGCCGCAGCCAAGTGGTCGGGCACGATCTTCGCTGCCGTCTTCTGTCGTGACGACGAAACGACGCTCGCCCAGCACCGTCTCCAGCGCGAGGACGGAGACACCGGAACGGTACGATCTCGACCGGGCCCTCCGCGCCTACGGCCTCCCCGGCTTCCGGCCCGGACAGCGTGATGCGATCGAATCGCTTCTCAATGAACGGCGACTCCTCTTCGTGGCTCCCACCGGTGGAGGCAAGAGCCTGATCTACCAGCTTCCCGCTACCGTCCTGTCCGGAACGACGTTCGTCATCTCGCCGCTCATTTCCCTGATGATCGATCAGGTCGCCTCGCTCGCGCGTCGCGGCATCCCCGCGACGTTCCTGGCCTCCAGCCTCGACCCGATCGAGCTGGCGCAGCGGATGCGCGGCCTCGCGGCGGGCATGTTCCGCATCGTCTTCATCACGCCCGAACGGCTGTCCTCCCCCCGGTTCCGCACGATCCTCCGTGGAATCGAGCGTCCCCTCGTGGCCGTGGACGAAGCCCACTGCATCAGCGAGTGGGGACACGACTTCCGTCCCGAGTACCTGCGCATCGGCGAGCTCCTCCGCGAGCTGCCGCCGCAGCGCATCCTCGCGTGCACGGCGAGCGCGACGCCGCGGGTGCGTGCCGAGATCCTGGAACGTCTCGACCTTCCCTCCGAGACGAGGCAGATCGTCCTGGGATTCGCGCGTCCGAACCTCTCCCTGTCGATCCGCCGGGTGCGGACGAACGCGAAGCGGGACCAGGTCGTGGACGCCACCTTGCGGGACGCGCTGGGACATCCCCGTGCTCCGGAAGGCCGTCCGAACACACGGCTCGCCCGCACCGGACTGGGCGCGGGCTCGGCGATCGTCTACGCCCCCACCCGCAGGGCCGTGGAAACGGAGGCAAGGCGACTCGCACGCGACGGGTGGTCTTGCCGCGCCTACCACGCGGGGCTTCCGTCGGAGGTCCGCGCGGAGGTCCAGGCAAGGTTCACCGACGGTTCCCTCAACGTGGTCGTCGCGACCAACGCCTTCGGAATGGGAATCGACCGCCCGGACGTCTGCCTGGTGATCCACCTCGGCCCCCCCGGGTCGATCGAGTCCTACTACCAGGAGGTCGGACGAGCCGGTCGCGGCGGAGATGCGGCACGCGGGCTGCTTCTCATCTCACCGAGGGAGATCGCGCTGCGGCGCAAGATGGCCCAGAACGCGAGCGTTCCCGAACCGGGAAACGAGACGCGACCCGGGAAGGGAAGCTCGGGCGATGGAGCGACCGCGTCGTCGAGCCCCGATGGCGCAACGGGCCCCGGTCCACCCAAAAGCAACGGCGACGCCGTGAGCCCCGACGCGACCGAAAGCGCCGACCGGCGCCGCCGTCTCTTCGAGGACCTGATGCGATGGGCCAACGGGGGACGCTGCCGACACGACGGGCTTCTCGCCTACTTCGGAGAACAGCCCGCGCGATGGGGATGCGGACGATGCGATGTCTGCGTCCGACGGCAGGCCTGGAAACGCCCGTTCCTCACCCTGGCGCGGCTCCGTCGCAAGTACACGACCCTCGCAGATCCGGATCAGCGGGAGGTCGCCGTGCTGTCGGAAGCGGAGAGCGATCCGTCGTGATGCGGTCGTCCGGACCAATACCGGTCGGTGATGTCGATGAACGGAAACGGCTTCTTCGGCCGCTTGGGCTTGCCGTTGTGCGCAACCTCCGGCCAAAAGTACAGCCGGTCTTCCAGCAGCGACACCGGCGCATGGAAATAGCGCGCGAAGAGGAAGCGGAAGGTGTTGACCGGAGTGATCCCGTGCGGCACCTCCGGACGGGGCCCGCCGCCGGGCGACGGAGGCAGGTAGTACGCGTTGAGGATGCCGGCGCGGCGATGCCAGACCTCGTCCTCGGTCAGCTTGCCCTCCTCGGCGAACACGAGCGGCCCCTCGTCCGCCTGGATCACGATGATCGGCGGGGTTCGACTCTCTTTCAGGATCCGGTCGACCAACCGCTTCACCCGCATGTTCACGAACTGGACCTGTTCGAGGTAGTTCTCGCGTTCGGTGCGCAAGGCCGCGACCGCCGGATCGAGGTAGCTGCCGTCGGGTCGAACGACGTAGGGCGCGTGGGGACAGATCAGGTGAGCGAAGACGTACTTCGGCCCGGGCTGGGGAATCAGCTTCTCCACGTGATCGAGCGACGCCCGCACCTGGCGGTAGATCTCGTCCTGCGGCAGGAACAGGTGATACGGCGTCGTCTCCGCGAGGATCTTCGTGAACTCCGAGGGGAAGAATGCGTAGCGGTACAGCTCGTCCGCAAACGCGCTCTTCGCGCTGGCTTCGTACCAGCTGGCGATGTGATCGTAGCGATATCCCGAGGCCGTGAAGATCTGCCCCACCCGGTTCCGCTCGATCATCCGGGCGTAGTGGACCGGACCGCGGAACTCCGGACCGAGGTATTCCATGTTGAGCGACGACGCCAGCGAGGTGTGCGTCATCGGATAGTTCGTGATGCTGCCGTCGTCGATGATGAATCCGCGCTCCCGGAGATAGTCCGTGAACGGATGGTTGTCGAACCCGAAGCTCTCCTGCAGCACGTCCCCGCTCGCGTAGCGATCGAAGACCAGGTAGTACACGTCCGGGGCCGGATCGGGAAGGGTGAGGAGAAAAGGCGGCTCATCCTGGGACGAAAGCTCCGCGTCTCCGACGGGTCCGCGGCTCGCGGCCGAGCTCACGATCCGAACGCCCGCAAGAACCAGGAGCACCGTCCCGGACACGACGAAGAGCCGAAGAGTCAGGCCGAGATCGCTGCGCGCGCGGAGCACGAAGATCCCCCAGGCGAGGAATCCGAGCGACCAGAGCGCCAGGAAGAGCTTGTTCGTCACCCAATGCCCGAGGTGAGCCAATCCGGCCAGCTCCCGAGCCCCCTCGATGGCGCCCGAGTAGGCAAAGCTGAACAGGAAGAAGATCGTCACCAGGACCCCGGCCTTCGCGGCGCTCCGCGACACCAAGCGGAGCAGGACGAAGAGGAGAACGGCCGCTCCCACGAGCGTCACGATCGGAGGCCAGAGGTCGGGTAGGTCGACCTCGTAGTAGTTGTGGGCGTAGAGCGCCACCACCGGATACAGCGCGAACAGAAGAGGCGCGATCCAGGCGAGCGGCCCGGCGCGGGAAGGTCGATCGGTCATGTCCGGGGATTCGTCTCGCGAAGGGGGGACAGGACGAGAATGGAGTCACGAGCACGCACACGCGACCTCGTCTGCCGCTCGCTCATCGATCTCTCGACCTCCTCCGAACCGTCCGACGGGGCGAAATGGGCGGAGCCGCGCCGATTCTCCGGTCACCGCGACACCCTCGGGAACGGCTTTCCCGGCGCATCCGTCGATTCGGGTGGAGCATAGACCAACGGAGGCAGGGCGGCCAGCCGCACCCATACGGGCTGTCCCGCTTCGGTTGGTGGACAGGCGCGCCTCGATCGCGCTATCGTTAATCTTTCGAGGTTTTTTCAGGCGGCTGCCCGGCCGCCGTCCCGAATCGGGAGCCGTCCCGGGCCCCGCCCGCGACGGAGGAGATCGGACATGAGGCATCGAGCAGCGTTCCTCGTCGAATGCGCCTTCTTCATCACGCTTTTCCTCATCTGCGCCCGCCCGGCGCAGGCCTATCTCGATCCCGGCTCCGGAAGCATGATCCTCCAGCTCCTCGCCGCGGGATTGGTGACCGCCACCGTGGTCTTCCGTCGTTCCCTGGCCCGGGTCGTCGGACTCTTCCGCCGGGACAAGGGGTCGTCGGAGAAGTGAGCGAACCCTCCCAGGGAGGCACGACGCATCCGGTGCTTCCCGTTCGCGGCTCGTTCCGGGATCCCAGCGGGTCCCTCTTCCAGCGCGACGGCATCCTCTACCGCGAGCTTTCGGCGGGGTACGGACCCGACTACGAGCGGCTCATGAGCTCCGGACTCTATGCGGAGCTGGTCGAGGCCGGCGCGCTCGTTTCCCATGACGAGGTTCCCTTGTCGGCCGCGGGTCGTCCCGATGCCTGGAAGGTACTGCGGCCGGAGCGCATCCCATTCATCTCGTATCCGTATGAATGGTGTTTCGGAGAGCTCAAGGACGCCGCGCTGCTCACGCTCGACCTCTTGGACCGCGCACTGCGTCACGATCTCTGGCTCAAGGACGCCAGCGCCTACAACATCCAGTTCCGGAACGGCCGTCCGATCATGATCGACACCCCGTCCTTCGAGCGCTATCCGGAAGGATCGCCGTGGGTCGCGTACCGGCAATTCTGCCAGCACTTCCTCGCGCCGCTCGCGCTCATGGCGACGTCGGACATTCGACTGGGCCAGCTCTCGCGGACCCACATCGACGGTGTTCCGCTCGACCTGGCATCCAAGCTGCTGCCGATGTCGAGCCATTTCAAGTTCGCCTTGAAGCTGCACATCCATACGCATGCGAAGATGCAGCGGAAGCACGCCGCGGACGGATCGAAGACCGTGGGACGGAACGCGGACACGGACAACGGCCCGAGCGCCGGCGACGACGCATCGGCGCGCAAAGGCAACGCGGCCGCCGGGGGCCGGGGCATGAGCCGGCGTGCGCTCACGAGCTTCGTCGAGAGCTTGCGGGGCGCCGTGCGTGGGCTCGATTGGCGCCCCCACGGGACCACCTGGAGCGAGTACTACGAGGGTGACAGCTACGAGCGTGAGGGATTCCAGCACAAGCAGGACGTGATCCGGGACTATCTGCAGGCGATCGCGCCGCGCACTCTGTGGGATCTGGGCGCCAACACCGGCGTACACAGCCGTCTCGCGAGCCGGAGCGGGATCCAGACGGTGGCGTGGGATTTCGACCCGGGCGCGGTCGAGCTCTGCTACCGCGAGATCGTGCGGGAAAAGGAGCAGAACCTGCTGCCCCTGCAGTGCGATCTCACGAACCCCAGCGCGGCGATCGGATGGGCGAACGAGGAACGCCTCTCGATGGCGGAGCGGGGGCCGGCCGATGCGGCGATGGCGCTCGCGCTCATCCACCATCTCGCGATCGGAAACAACGTGCCGTTGCCGCAGGTCGCGGCTTTCTTCGCTCGGCTGGCGCGGCACCTGATCATCGAGTTCGTCCCGAAGCCGGATCCCAAGGTCCAGGTGCTGCTGGCCTCGCGGGAGGACATCTTCCCGGACTACACGCAGGAAGGGTTCGAGCGAGCGTTCTCGACCGTCTTCGAGATCCGGGAAGCCCGACCGCTGCGAAACTCGCTGCGGCACCTCTACCGGATGGAGGCACGCGGATCGGGTGCGTGACGCGCCCCGGCTTCGTCCTTGCACCGCGAAGCGTCGGACCGCGAGAATCCCCCGATACGTTTGCGCCCGATTCCTCGGCCCCGGCGACGACACCAAACCCCTACGAGCGGGATGACGCCCGGGTCGGATTCCGCACGACACAGCTTACGGAGCAGAACCGAAATGCCGAGACAATCGATTGACCGGCAATCGTTTACGAGAACGCTGGAGTCGATTCTCCCGCTCGTCTCCAAGCCCTCGCGCTACCTCGGGAACGAGTTTCACGTCGTTCGCAAACACGACGAGGAGGGCGCACGACCGGCCCCGAGCGAGGCGGCGACCTCCGGCACCGGGACGTCCCGGAACGGTGGCGCCGTGGCCTCGCCGGTCGGGCCGCGCGTCGACTGGTGTCTGGTGCTGCCCGAGGTCTACGAGATCGGGATGAGCCACTGGGGGCTCAAGATCCTCTACGAAATCCTGAACGGTCGACCCGACTCGCTCGCCGAACGCTGCTACGCGCCATGGTTCGACATGGAGGCGCAGCTGCGGCGGCACGGACTCCCGCTCTACGCGCTGGAAAGCAAGCGGCCCCTCCACGAGTTCGACATCGTCGGCTACTCCCTGCAGTACGAGCTGACCTACACCAACGTGCTGCAGTGCCTCGATCTGGGCGGGATCCCGCTGCGCGCGGAGGATCGCGGCGAGAACGATCCGCTGGTGGCGGCCGGCGGGCCGGTCGCGAGCAATCCGGAGCCGCTCTCGGACTTCATCGACTTCTATCTGATCGGGGACGGCGAGGACGCCATCCATCGCATCACCGAGGTCTACCGGAGCTTCATCCGCGCCGAATCGGACGACACGGTCGATGCGGCAGACGCCGGCGGCGACAAGGCGGTCGATGCGGAAAGCGGGGTGATCGCTTCCGGAAGGCGCGGCCCGACGACGCAGCGTTGGACCCGGCCCCGTCGTGAGGTGCTGCGGGAGCTCTCCAAGATTCCCGGCGTCTATGTCCCGCTCATGTACGAGGCGCGCTACGCCGAGGACGGGCGGCTCCTCGAGACGGTCCCGCGCTACGACGACGTCCCCAAGCGGGTGCTGCGGCAGTTCGTAGTCGATCTCGAGAACGCCCCCACTCCGAAGAAGCCGATCGTTCCCCTCCAGGAGATCGTCCAGGACCGGCTCTCCGTCGAGGTGCTGCGCGGCTGCACCCAAGGCTGCCGCTTCTGCCAGGCCGGCTACCTCTATAGACCCATCCGCGAACGCAGCGTCGAGAAGGTGGTCGAAATCGCCGAGGAAGGTCTCGCGGCGTCCGGCTGGGACGAGATCGGGCTGACCTCCCTTTCGACCGCGGACTACACGCAACTGGAGCCGCTGGCCGATGTCCTCAACGCCCGCTTCGGCAGCGAGCGGATCGGGATCGCGCTGCCTTCGCTGCGCGCGGACTCCTTCGGCGTCGAGGTCGCGGACAAGGTCAAGGAGACCAAGCGCACCGGATTCACCTTCGCGCCCGAGGTCGGCAGCGAGCGTCTGCGTCTGGCCGTCAACAAGCTGATCCGGGACGAGGAGTTCTTCCAAGCGGCCCACATCGCCTATTCGCGCGGGTGGCGCCTCATCAAGATGTACTTCATGGTGGGCCTCCCCACGGAGACCGACGACGACGTCGAAGGCATCGTCCATTTCATCAACACCGTGCGCTCGATCGGACGGCAGTACGGGCGCGGCACCGTCAACGCCTCGATCGGCGCCTTCGTGCCGAAAAGCCACACGCCCTTCCAGTGGGACGCCTTCGAGGGCGTGGAGAGCCTGCAGCGCAAGATCAAGTACGTCCGCGAGCGCTGCCACAGCCCCTGGAGCCGCGTGAAGTGGCACGATGTCCGCTCGTCCCATCTGGAAGCGGTCTTCTCGATGGGCGATCGCCGGCTCGGCCGTTCCATCGAGTGGGCCTATCGCCAGGGCGCGCGGTTCGACGGCTGGACCGAGCACTTCGACTACGGACTCTGGATGCGCGCGTTCGCCGAGACCGGAATCGATCCCGACCACCAGACGCGAGCCCGCGGCTTCGACGAAGCGCTCCCCTGGGATCACATCGACATCCGGGTCAGCAAGAAGTGGCTCGAGCGCGAGCGGAAGAAGACGAGCGAAGCGATCCCGGAGATCGGCGAGTCCCTGACCGCAGACTGCCGTCACGGCGACTGCACCGCGTGCGGCATCCCGAACCTGCCCTTCGACACCCAGCTCACGCCGGCACTCGATCCGGAGAAGGTGACGCAGCTGGTCGAGGACGCGCGCCGTCGATCGTCGCGCCGCGAAGACGGCGGAATGACCTGGCCGGTGCGGGTCCACTTCCGTAAGGTCGGCCTCAGCCGCTTCCTTTCGCACCTGGAAATGGGCACGGTCCTCCAGCGAGCCTTCCGCATGGCCAAAGTGCCGGTGGCGCACACTCAGGGGCACGTCCCCCATCCCAAGTTCGCCTATGGCCCTTCGCTCTCGGTCGGGATCGAGTCGGAGGCCGAGGCGTTCGACGTCGAGCTGCTGCGTCCCTGGAACGACCGGTTCGTCGAGGATCTGAACCGGGTCCTTCCCCAGGGGATGGAGATCGTCGAAGGCACCGCCATCCAAGTCATCCCGGGCGTGAAGCGCAGGAGCCTCCAGGCCCTCGCCCGTCGCGCGCGCTACGAGGTCGAGCTGCAGGCGATCACGACCGAGGAGCGAAACGAGATGAGGCGGACCATCGAAGCCTTCGGGCGCAGCGAGACGTGTGTGGTCGAGCGGACGTTCTGGACCCCGCAATCGTCGCGCGAGATCGTGGATTGGGAGAGCCCCTCCGATCCCCTGGCCGTCGCGCACGAGCGCCCCGGCGCAGGCGCCGGCAGCGACGCCGATGAGAGATTCCCCACCGGCAAGGGCGGAAACGAAGGGCCCGACGGCAGCGACGCAAACGAAGGCAACCGCGGAAGGGAAGGAAACGGCGGAAACGGCGGTTCCTCGAACGGCCACGGCCGCGAACGGAACGAGAAGCCCGTCCGCATGGTGGACCTGCGCAAGGCGATTTCCGAGATCACCCTTGACGAGTCCGGCCCCCGGATGGAGCTGGAGCTGTTCCTGGCGCGGGAAGATGGCCAGGTGGCCAATCCCCGGGTGCTGCTCGAGCGCCTGTTCCGGTTCGGTCCCGAGTCCCAGGCACGGATCCGCGTCGTGCGCACCGAGCTGCTCACGGAGGCGGGCCAGCCGATCGTCTCGGCAGCACCGGTGGCGGCGTCTTGAAGTAGACGGGCCGCGCCCCTTCTCGGTACCCTTGACCGGGCCCATTTCTTGACGGAGATGGCCCGAGACCCGATCGACAGTGAGGTGCGATGCAGACGGTCGCCGAAAAGCATCTGATTCGTAGGCTCTCGGAGTTCCTGCAGGGGAACGGCCAGAACGCCCGCATCCTCAACCTGGGTGCGGCGCAAAGCACCGTGATCGAGAATCATCTCGTGAAGCAGGACCTCACCTTCGTCTGCGATCGGTGCGACGTCGACGATTGCAAGGTGGAGGCGCCGTTCGCGGGCGAAGCGCACATCTGCCCGCTCGAACAGCTCGAACCGTTCGCATCCGAGGCCTACGACGCAGCGTTCGCCAACTTCGTGCTCGAGCACGTGGCCGATCCGGAGTCCGCCTCACGCGAGATGGCCCGCATCCTCAAGCCGGGCGGGCGACTCATCCTGACGCTCTCCAATCCGCAGGCGCCGGAGTTCGTTCTGGCCAGCGTGACTCCGCTGGGATTCCACCAGCTCGTCAAGGGCAGCGGCGAGGGCAAGGAGGCACACGCGGTCGAGTACGCCTACGGATCGGTCGATCGGCTCCGTGAGTCGCTGGAGCGGGCGGGGCTGCGCCTGGTCGAGGAGACACGCTTCCCGGCCACGTTCAGCTACCTGTATCGGTTCCCCGTGCTGAGTCTGCTGAGTCGCGCCTACGACGCGTCCATCGAGAAGATGCGGCTGCGCCGGCTCATGGGCCACGCCTGCTTGACCCTGGAAAAGCCGGGCCCGCACCCGGAATAGGACGGCGGAGGCATACCGGAAAACCGGCGGAGGCGCACCTGACCGACGACACGACCCGCCCGGGTCGATCGCGGTTTGCGAATCGAATTCGTGCTCTTCAACACCTGGACGTTCCTCGCCTTCGCGGTCGTGGTCTTCGGCCTCTACTACGTCCTCCCGTTCCGCTGGCAGAATCGGATGCTGCTGGTGGCGAGCTACGTCTTCTACGGCGCTTGGGACTGGCGCTTCCTCTCCCTGATCCTTTTCTCGACCCTCGTCGACTTCCTGGTCGGACGGCGACTCGGTCAGGAGGCGGATGCCGGACGACGCAGACAGTGGCTCGTCCTGAGCTGCGTCACGAATCTCGGTCTGTTGGGCGTCTTCAAATACTTGGGGTTCTTCGCCCAGTCGTTCGCCGACCTGGCCCACCTCTTCGGCTGGAACGTCGGACCCGTCACGCTGCACATCGTGCTTCCGGTCGGGATCTCCTTCTACACCTTCCAGACCATGAGCTACACGATCGATGTCTACCGTCGCAAGCTGGAGCCCGTCGAGTCCTTCCAGGACTTCGCCCTCTTCGTCGCCTACTTTCCGCAGCTGGTCGCCGGACCGATCGAACGGGCGTCCCACCTCCTTCCCCAGCTGATGCAACCGCGGCGCATCCGCCGCGACCAGTTCTTCGAAGGTTCCTGGCTCATCGCCTGGGGCTTGTTCAAGAAGGCGGTAGTCGCGGACAACATCGCCCCCCGGATCGATGAAGTTTTCCTGCCCGGGAACGACTGGGCGACCGGCGGCGCATGTCTGGTTGCCATCTACGGTTTCGCGATTCAGATCTACTGCGACTTCTCCGGGTACTCCGATGTCGCCCGGGGACTCGGAAAGCTCATGGGCATCGACATCATGAGGAACTTCCAAATTCCCTACATCGCGACCAACCCGTCGGAGTTCTGGCGGCGGTGGCACATCAGCCTCTCCACCTGGCTGCGGGACTATCTGTACGTGCCGCTGGGGGGTAATCGTGGCTCGAAGCTCCAAACCTACCGAAACCTCCTGGTAACGATGATCCTCGGCGGCCTCTGGCACGGCGCAGCCTGGACCTTCGTC
This sequence comes from Candidatus Eiseniibacteriota bacterium, assembly GCA_020431745.1. GTDB lineage: Bacteria > Eisenbacteria > RBG-16-71-46 > CAIMUX01 > CAIMUX01 > JAGQHR01. The sequence goes on along the minus strand of JAGQHR010000002.1, from coordinate 7,813 downwards.
CTGTGGGGCGTCTACCAGGGCGTGTTGCTCATCGGACATCGGTGGTTCGTCCTCGACCGGAAGTGGTTCCGACGTCCGGAGAGCCGTCCACTATCGATGATCGAGCGATTCTCGTCCTGGTTCCTGATGTTCCACCTCGTCTGTCTCGGCTGGCTCATCTTCCGGGCCAAGAGCGTGGAACAGATCGGCAACATCCTGCGGCGGATCGTGAGCGACTTCCGCATCGACCTGGATGAGGTGCACATTCTTTGGCCCGTGCTCTTCTTCGGCGGAATCCTCCTCGCCTACGACGCTTGGCTGAGGAACGCCGACGACCCACGAACCAGACCCGGCTGGAAGCTCCTCGGCCCGATCGCCGTCACCGTCCTGGCGATTCTGGCCCTGGTCTTCTGGCCCCCACACATCCAACAGTTCATCTACTTCCAGTTCTGAGAGGGGCCGGCGATGGGCAGACGATGGAAGAACCTGCTTTGGTGGATCGGCGTGCCGAGCCTCCTTCTCGCCGGGTGCGAGATCGCCTTTCGGGTCATCGAGAAGCACTCCTACTCCCGGAGCGCGTGGTACGAGGGTGTGTCCGACCGGATGTCCCAGGGGCCGGTCGACTTTCTCTTCATCGGTACTTCGCGGACCGCGGTGGGACTCGACACCGGGGCCTTCGAGGATGAGTGGCGGAAGCAGACAGGTCAGGACGTCGTCTGCGTCAACCTCGGACGGGGCTTCTCAGGGGCAGCCGCCCACTACTTCGGCCTCCGGGAGCTGATCCGCAGACACCCGGAATCGATGCGCCACTGCACGGTGTCGATCGAAATGTCTACCGGTCTGCTCCCATTCCACGACACCTGGAAAGATGACTGGTACTTCCCCGGCAACGCCCAACTCGTCGTCGACTACATGAGATGGGACGACCTCGTCCGCTTCCTCGGGGTCGAGGGGGCCTTCGATGCCCAAGCCGGAATCGTGGCCCGGTATCTACTGCGCAGCTCGGCTTTGGTGGCCGGTCGCCGAACCGTCCAGCAGACGATCGAATGGCGGGGACAGCGCGCCCTCCGCGCCATACTCGCGCGTGTCGGGGCTGCTGCGCGAACCAATGCGCACAGCACCCTCCCCGCGAGCCGCCAACTCCGCCAGGACGCGGGCGGGGTGAAGCTGCAACGGGACCTCATCGTGGACAACACGAGCGCGGAGGCTCTCGCGGCGCAGACTCCGCGCCCCCCGTGCGACGAGCAGATCCTCTGCCAGGCCTCCCTGATGCTGCGGGGCAACGGTGGTCCGGTCGCCTTCCACGAGGTGCTGGTGCCGTCCTACGTCTGGCGCGTGAACGATACGGAGGTGCGAAGGAACGATCGTCGTGAGTTCACAGCCTGGTCCGACAGTTTGGGATTGCCGATCATCTCGGTCCCGATGGCCGTGAACGATGACGACTTCCCGGATCTCTCCCACCTCCGACGGGAGCGGGTGGGAGAATACTCGCGATCTCTGGCCCGGGCGATGGTAGCCTCCGATCGGCTCGCAAGCGAGAGGAAGCCTTGAGAACAGCCTCACTACGCCAGCGTCCGCAAAAGGTCCGGGCTCGTTCGGTCTTGCAGAACCTGACGGTGCTCGCGATCACCGGCCTGGTCTGCCTGCTGCTGGGTGAAGTCGGTTCCCGAATCTATCTGAAACTGACCTCCGGGGGCGGCAGCGAGCCCGTGCTCAGCGAGACGATCGGGGAATACGACCCTCGATTGGGCGTAAGGCTCCTTCCGAACGTCGCCGCCGAATTCTCCGGTCCCGAATTCCAGACCCACTTCCGCACGAACGGGCAAAGACTACGGGAAGAGGAAGATCACGCCTATCTCGAGCCCCCGGGAATCAAGCGCGTCCTTCTTTGCGGTGACTCGTTCACTTTCGGCCATGGCGTCAACGACTCCCAACGATACGGGGAACTCCTCGAGAACCTGCTGCCCGGAGCGGAGATCATCAACACCGGCGTCTGGGGCACCGGAACCGATCAGCAGTACCTGCTCTATCTGGACGAGGGGAGGAAGTACCAGGCCGATCTTGTGATCCTGGCCTACTACGTCGACAACATCACCCGCAACGGGGCCTCGATGCGATTCATTTCCGGCGGACGAATCGCGCACAAGCCGCGCTACGTGCTGCGGGACGGAAAGCTGGTCCTTTCAAACGTGCCCGTGCCTCGTCCCGGCGAGTCCACCGTGGCTGAAGAAGAGGAGCGAGAGCGCTGGAACGAGGTCGCTGGACAACAGGGAGCCGTCCCACTTCCCTTCAAGTCCTTCCTCCGAGAACACAGCACCTTCTACAAGCTTCTCCACGCCCGCTTCTCCACCATGCTCCACGCGCTGCTGGGAGCCCACCCCGAGCCGTTCCCGCAGTATGCCCCGGAGCGGGAGGAATGGAAGGTTACCTGCGCCTTGTTCTCCGCATTCCGAGACTCCGTGGTCGCCAACGGGAGCGACTTTCTCCTTGTGATCGTGCCCGCGCGCGACTACGTCCTCCAACCGGAAATGGCGGACACTCCCCACAGGATGGTCAAGGAGTTCTGTCAGAAGGAGCACATCGAGGTACTCGACCTACTTCCGGCTTTCCGCGCAGTGGAGCCACGACATCGAGCCGACCTCTACTACCGTCTCGACGCCCACTGGACGGCGGCCGGACATGAGCTGGCGGCAGAGACGATCGCACGTTACCTGCGAGATCACGGTTGGTAACCCGGGGACGACATCCCCGAAACACCCTCCGTCATGGCTCGCCTCAGGGTTGGATACGATAGAGGATGATCGCGTTGGGCTCGACTTGCGCCGAGCCGAGGTCCCGCCGACAGAGCGTGTTCCGGCGATAGACCTCGTCCTCGGGCCGAACGATGAACTCGGCGGCAATCCGCGATCCCGGCTTGTAAGCAATCCGGATCCGACGCGACTCGTACGTCCCCGACAGGACATCATCGAGATCGTAGGCGACCTGGTCGAGGAGATAGCCCACGCCTTTGCGTCGCAGATAAGTTTCGACCGCTCCGTTCCCCCGACGCAGAATCTCGAGGTAGTCGAAGCTGTTGATGAGACCGTCCAGGTTTACGGTTGATCGCTCGCTGAAGTAGGCCAAGACGCCGGAATCCGTGGCTGCGAGGACAGCATCTGACGGTACGTGATCCCGGACCCAGATCGACACCGCGTAGGTGTCCGCCTGGTAGCGACCGTGGCGTAGCCCGAAGGAGTAGAACTGGACCGCGACTGCTCCGACGATGGCGACGCCGATTCCCGTCCAAGCCACCGGGCTCGGCAAACGATCGAGGATCCGTTGTCCTAGGACGGGGAGTGCCGTCAGACCGAGGAAGACGAGCAAAGCGAAGTGCCAGCGGTCGACGGCCCACACCATGAAGACCGCGGTGTAGACCGCGTGCAGAAGTGCGGCAAAGGAGAAGACCCAGAGTCCACGCGTGTATCGAGACGATGCGCGGGACAGGCCCCACAGAGATATTCCCAGCGCGACGAGGATCAGAATGAGGTACTCGGGAAAGTCACGAAAGGGCCGTAGATGAATCCCGGGATCCGGAAAGCTGGTCTTCATCGCCCCGGACACGGGCTGAAGATGATGGAAGACCACGAGGTTCCAGACCAGGTAAGGCAGCACCGGAATCGCCGCGCACGCCAGAGGGAGATGCGACCGAAAACGACCCCAACTACTCGCGAGGGGCCGTTGGGAGGAAGTGGGCGGTTCTCCTCCGGAGTGGTCCACGGAAAGGGCCCGCCAGAGCGTACGTCCGCGCCCCCACTCCCACACGACCCAACATCCAACCGAGAAGATCAAGAACACCGTGTCGAGTCGCGCCAGCATCGCGAGACCCAACAAGAGACCCAACCCCACGCGTCTGTGTGTCGAATCGAGTCGCCCGGAGACGAAGAGTCGAAAGATCCAGGCGTAGAGGAAGAGTAGAAGCGCGGTCTCGAGCACGTTCTGCGTGAGCCCGAAGAACCGTGGCCACGCGAACAACACCAGCATGACGGTTCCGCCCCACTTCCCCACGGCTCGGTTCAAGACCCGCCGTAGGATAAGGAGCATCCCCGTACCGAACGCACCGGAGATCAGGAGCGCGCAACGCAAGCCGAGCTCAGGATCGTGAACCAGAGCGTAGAGCGGGACGAGCAACCCCATCCACAGGGGATGATACCCATTGGTCAGTTCGGCCGTGCCATCGAAGGTCGACCCCAGACCCGCGGCCAGATTCCGGGCGACTTCCAGGTAGTAGTAGCTGTCGTCGATCGTCCCGTTCACGACCAGCTCGATCGGCGTCCCGAAGGCCAACCAGAGATAGTAGATCGCATAGGCCGCCAGCAGCCCCAGCTGCAGGACTTCGAGCGGTCGGTTTCCGGTGTCGTGGGGACGCTTGGGAGTCTGGGGGGTCACGCGCTTTCTCCTGAGTCGGCAACCTTAGCGCAGCTCGGCCAGGGTAGCCAGAGCACGTCCATCCACGCCCCGAGATGGGCCTGGGGGTGTCCGAGCCGACGTCCCCGCTCAACACGACCCCGGTCTTGGTCGATACGGGAAGGACGGAGTAGACTTGTCCTGAGTGCTGCCGCCGGACCCCGGAATCCGGACGGCGTCACCCCGGCGTCTACAACGTCGTACATCGCGCTCGCACCGTCCGATTCGGGCCGCCTCGAAGCATCCCCGCGCCGAGGTGTGCGAGCGTGATCGGTCGCGTCGCGTACGCGGATTCCCCGAGGGGCGAGATCAGCTCGAATCGGTGTCCCCCGGGGCACTAGACGTCCGGAGACGGTGGAGGCAGACACGACCACGGATGGTACGCCGTTTGCGCCACGACCTACGTAGGGATCGGTTTCGCGGCTGAGCATCCGCTTCCGCATCGAACTCGGGCAGGCAAGTGAATCGCATGCCTGCGCCGAGGGCTTCGCGGCTGATCGTAGCCAGTCGCCGGGGTGGCATCCTCGTGGAATGCCCCTTGCGAACTGCCCGGAGCTCCGTGCAGTTCGCAATCCCGAGGTACGTAGGGCATAGGCATCTCACGATCCCCGAGGTTCGTGATGGGGGAGCGAATGAGCGACAGCAGCGTTCGATTCGGACAGCAGCCGCCAAAGGGTACGCGGAATCACGATCGTCGTTCCTCTGCAAGGACGCTCGACGGCGATCCACGTGCCCGATGGGGCCGGGTCCTCGTCCAGATCTGTCTCCCGGTCATCCTCGGGGTCGGCCTCGGCGCCACCAACGCCCTCGCAATCCGGGGCGTGAAAAACTACCCGCACGTAGCCCAGCTTGCGTCCGGACTCGGCAACTACAACGACGCGCAGCGAGACAGCCTTTCTTGGTATGACCTGCTCGCCATCTCGTCCAGCCCCGAGGGCGTCGAGATCATCCGTGAGCGCAACCCTGACATCGAGCTCCTTTGGAACTGGATGCCCCAGAACATCGTGGATTGGCGCGAGGACGAAGAGTTCTGGTATCCGGACACGTCGTGGAGCCTGCAAAGGCTCACGCAGTTCTACGCCCAGCAAAATGACTGGTACTTGCGCGACACCTCGGGCAATCGGATCCCGGAGTGGGGCGGATGGGCGGCGAACTGGACGCGATACTGTCCGCGGGGGACCTACGGAACCTCGGTCGGGCTCACCTATGCCGAGTGGTTGATCCAGGTCGCGATCCCTCAGATCGTTGACGGCAGCTCGGATTGGGAGGCTTGGGGTCCCGGGAGCAGCAGCTACCAGGGTTTCATGTTCGAGGTCTTCGCCGACTGCGTCGGTTCGTTCGGCTGGCAGCCCTACGCCAATGCCGACCCCGACCAGGACGGAATCGCCGAGGGCGTCTATGGATCTTGCGCCACCACCGGAGGCAGCGACTCCCTCTCGATTCTGTATCGGGAGATCAATGACGAATTCGGCCCCCAGTTCATCGACTACATGGGCGACCACCTGGTCGTGATCATGAACACGGGAAACAAATACATCTCGCCGTGGTGGCACTCCCGCATGACCGGTCAGAAGATCGAGTCCTGGCTCTCCACACCTCCGCATCCCGCGTTCCAAGACTGGTGGAACTACTTCTACACGACCGCGGACTACAACGAGACCGATGCCTACGAGGTTGGCTACCTGTGGGCCGAACAGCACATGGGCAGCACGGGAGTCGACGAGATCGACGGATGGGACAACACCCTCCTCCAGGTCTATCCGCGCACCCCTCTAGGCGAGATCGAGAAGAAGCGACGAATTCGTTGGGGACTCGGTACGACGCTGCTCGGTGACGGCTACTTCATGTACACCGAGGATCAAGCCTTCCCGTACTGGCAGCCGGAGTTCGACTGGGACTTCGGCGATCCCCTGGGCGACTTCTCCATCGAGACCTACCCGGGCGCAACTCCGACAGATTCTGTCTACGTCCGCGTGTTCACCAAGGGCATGGTCGAGGTCAATCCCAACCAGGCGATCGTCCACGGAATCGCGCAGGAGGATTCCCGCTTCACCTTCTGGCAACCGGTGGAGGACCTCGTTGCCCATCATGAAGAGGGCACCACCGTCCGGTTGGACTTCCACGCTCCCCCGGATATCGACGCGTTCCACGTTCGGTACTCATCCAGCCCCATCACGCTTGAAAACTGGAACAGCGCCACTCCCTACGGGTCGCCCCTCGTCCTGGACGAGGGTCCCGTCTCCCTCCTTCTGCACGGCCTGCCCGCGTCGCAGACGCTGTACTTCGCGGTCCGCAACGAAGTCCACGATGTGACGGAAGGAGCAGTCTCGAACGTCGCGTCGGCGACCACCGGCACGCCGCAGTCCGACGCGACTCCGCCCTCGGCCGTCCTCGACGCGACCTTCGACGAGGTCGGACAGACCACCGTCGTGCTCGGTTTCTCCGCCCCCGGTGATGACGGCGCCAGCGGCCGAGCCTCGCTCTACCAGGTGCGTTACCGGCACGGCGCGGCGATCACGACCGAGGCCGACTGGAACGCTTCGGCTCCGATTCCGGGCACTACGCCCTACCCGGCTCCGGCGGGAACGCACGAGGCGATCGAGGTCACCGGACTCATTCCCGGAACGTTCTACGCGTTCGCGATCCGCGCCCTGGACGATGCGGGCAACGAAGCGCCGCTCTCCAATCCGCTGACCGTGGAGACCAACGGACTGCCGCCCGACCTCGGCGGGAATCCGCCCGCAAAGATCACGGACCTGACCGTGTCCGCGATCGATTCGCTTTGGGTCGATCTCTCGTGGACGGCGCCCGGTGCGGACGGCGACGACGGCCAGGCCATCGCCTATGAGATCCGCTACCTCGAAGGGCAGCAGATCATCACGAAGCAGGACTGGATCGATGCGACACCGGCGCCTGATCCGGCTCCGGCTCCGCAACCGGCGGGCAGTGCCGAGCACTTCCGGGTAACCGGGCTTTCCCCGTCGACGCTCTACGGGTTCAACGTGCGGGCGATCGACGAAGACTACCTGCAGGGCGCGCCGTCCAACTCTCCGGTCGCGACGACCGCGGATTCGCCGCCGCCCGACCCGCCGGATCCCCCGGATCCACCCGATCCGCCGGATCCCAATCCGCCGAAGCAGATCCTGAATCTCGCGGTGACGCAGCTCGACTCGACGAGCGTGACGCTCAGCTGGTCGGCGCCGGATGACGGCGACGGCGGGGCCGTCATCGCCTACGAGATGGCGATGCTGGTCGGCGACAGTCTGCTCGTCGAGGGAGACTGGGACCGGGCGCAGCATTTCCCGGGACCGCAGCCACCCAAGAATCCGGGCGGGCTCGAGCTCTTCCCCAAGAACGGTCTCTCGCCGTCGACGCTCTACGCGTTCGCGGT
>JAGQHR010000029.1 GCA_020431745.1 Candidatus Eiseniibacteriota bacterium | reverse complement strand
CTCGGCGCTCATCGCATCGAGATCGGCTTGGCGTAGGAAAAGGCCATCGGCACCGTCCGAGGTACCGTGGCATGCGTCGAAACAGCTTCCGCCCGCCGGAACTTCCGTGCGGTCGGTCCAGCGGCGGATGTTGTGCGGGGCGGCGTACTTCCAAGTCGGCTCCGAGGAGTAGTCCGCAAGCGCACCCACACCCCAATCCGAGTAGGTATCCGGCGCGATCGGGATGTGCCGGAGCAGGACGTAGTCGAAGGGACGCTTCCCGGGCACCGGATTCCGGCCGATCTTGAAGTCCATGTAGGAAGGGCTGGCGAGCCCTTCGCCGGCGTGACAGGTATTGCACGACTTGTAGTCCTGGCTGTGGCAGACCTGGCACTGCAGGTCGCCCCAGTGGGCCTCGTGGTACTCGTTCTCTCCCGACGCGCCCGCGTGGCAATCGTCGCAAGCGGCCGCGTTGGGAACGCTCAGGCGATGGGAGTAGCGCGTCCCGTCCCCGTGCATCTCGTCGGCGTCGTGACACGATTGGCAACGCATGGCGCCGGGCACGAAATGGACATCCGCGCTGAACCCTTCGTTTTCGCCGCGGTACTCCATGCCGATGCGGCTTCCGTGACACGCGGTGCACTGATTGGTCATGTCCGGGGAGCCGAACTTGTGCGATGCGATGAACCCGCCACCCACCGACTGCGGCCGCGAGATGTGACAGTCTCCGCAGGTGCTGTGGCAGCCGGCGCAGTCGCGTCCGTATCCATCGTGGACGGAGGCGGGCAGGGCATCGAAGGAAGCCGCCCCGTAGCGCGCCGCGACCAGCGCCTTCTCTCCCCAAAGGCCACCGTGCAGGCTGTTCGGGAGGTGCGCGACCTCCGCATGGCACTGGATGCAGACTCCCGACACCTGGGCGCTCGGTCGCGCGTTCATGCCGGTGTGTGCCTGATCCTTGTCGGCCGTTTCGTCATCGCCGCCGTGACAGGTCACGCACGCCATCTGCCCGTGGATCGAAGCCAGAAACTGCGCTCCCGCGTCACCGCTGATGAGGACTTTTTCCCATGCCTCCAACGGAGACACCGATCCACCTCACGTGTCGCCCGTGTTCTCGGGCGGGGGTCCGTCATCCGGATCGGCCGTCGCCTGCAGGCGCTCGGCATCGGAGTGACACTCTGCGCAGCCCACGAGAGCAGCGGAGGTCGGGTGCTTCGCATCATCCGATCCGCAACCGGCCAGGAACGCGACCGCTCCCGTCGAGACCAGCAACCACGTCGTGATCCCAAGCTCAGTTCGTGTTCGCATCCGTGGCCTTCCTTTCCGTTTGGACGGCTTCCAGGATTTCGCGCCGCCAGTCGGCCTCCGCGGAATCGACGGGAACGAAGTCCAGCTCCCGGGTCGCGGTGCGCGTGTCCTCCGAGGCCAACGCAAGCGCGAGATGCACGCGCCCGGGGCCCAGCTCGTCCGCATGGGCCCGCACTTCGTCGCGGAGCTCGACCGGAATCGCAGGGGATCCCGCGACCGGTCCCTTCGGTAGGCAGGCCTGCGGGGTTCGCGCGCGCGTCAGATCGGGGAGAAGGCCACGCACCTCGTCCCGGTGTCCCAGGAGGGCGTGGCAGAAGAGCAGTTTACGAATGGTGCCATCGTCTTCCGGGTGCCGATGGAGGCTCGCTTCGAAGTGGGGGATGGCATCCGCGAATCGCAACGCCAGCAGATGACGATTACCGAGCATCTCTGACATCGCGTCTCCCTTCGCTTCGAGTCGTCGCTCCCATCCCGAGTGCTGCCGCGTCTGGGCAACCGAGGCGGTTCTCGGAACGGGAAGCCGGCCTTCTCCCGAGGTTCGGCATCCATAAGATGCGTGCCCATCACACGAGGGCCTTGCATCGCACAGGCTTATGGAACGGCACGGTGCAACGCAGCCCTTTGCTACCGCGCCGTTGCAACGATCTGTTTCGAAATCTCACGGAGGGACGGGCCGGGCGCGGCGCGGTCGGTTTCTCAATGCGAAGAGAGAGAACGGATTGAGAGCTTGGTCCCGCGCAGTGGAACATCTGGTTGCGCGTTCACCGCGCTGAAACGATTCCGTGCGAAGAGGTGACTCTCGTCGCCGATCGGAGCGGGGAACTGCTTGTGCTTCCGATTCCACCCCGTACTGGTCGCGGCGTAGGCGTGGAGGGGGGCGCGAGCCCCCGCCCCGGTGGGAGACGGCGACGACGTGGTATCATCGTACGGATTCCGCGATCGTGGCCCACTCGCGGAACGAGCTCAGGCTGTGCCGCGGTTCCTCTCGGTCGTCTGCCGCGTTTCCTCCCAAGGCGACAGGATGACTCAGGAGGTGGGGCGAGCCACTCATCCTGCGAGAGGCATTGTCGTCGTCGCGTTCCCGCGGAGCCATCGGCGGCGGTCCTCGGCGTCTTGCTGGAACAGGACGGAGGCGGATGCGATGCGAGGACATAGAGGTCCACTGCGAATGTTGCGTCTTCCGGTAGCTGTCGCCGTCGCGCTGGGATGCCTGGTCGCCAGTGGCGTCCGGGCAACGACATGGCGTGTCCCAGCAGATCGATCGACCATTCAGGCAGGGATCAACGCGGCGGTGCACGGCGACACAGTCCTCGTGGCCCCGGGCGTCTACTCAGGTCCGGGAAACCGCGACATCAAGTTCAATGGGAAGCGGATCCTGGTTGCCTCGGAGGCCGGCCGGGAACAAACCATTGTCGATTGCCAGGGGAGTGCCGCGGAACCACATCGCGGATTCGACTTCGTCTCCACGGGTGAAACCAACGATTCGATCCTGCGCGGTTTCACCATCCAGGGAGGACATGCCGTTTCGGGTGGCGCGCTTGGTGGCGTGGGCGCGGGTATCCGTGTGTCGCTGACAGAACCCACGATCGAGCAGTGCGTCGTTCGTCAGTGCACGGGGGAAAGCGCGTTCTACTTTGAGTCGATCGGCGGAGTCGCTCGGTCTTGTCAGATCTTGGAGAATGCAACGTTGGGTGTTGATCTCCGCAGGGCAGGGTACATGACGAACTGCGCGATCTCTCAAAACACTGGCGGCGGTGCGACGCTAGACTACGGATGTCTGATCGAGTACTCGACGGTATCCGGGAATCAAGCGTGGGGGGTCCTGCTCCTTCACACATTTGGAACGTCTTTGCGCGGGTGCCTGATTTCCGGGAACGTCGGGAGTCCGATCTATGGCGCTGGGGTCTACATGGCAACCACATTTCAGGGCATCATCGAGGATTGCACGATCGCGGGGAATCGTGCGCAAGCGGATGGCGCGGGAGTAGTCTTGCGGTATGACGCTGAGCAAACCACGTTCTCTCGATGCGTCATTCGTGACAACTGTCCGAGCGATTTGTTGGTGACGACAGGCTGCGACCTGACACTGGAGTGCTCGGCGCTCGACCCGCTGGAGGTGACTGGTTCCGGCAGCGTCTTCTACTCGGGACCGCAGGTAATCGTGGATCCCATGTTCTGCGGCACCGAGGCCTGTGATTTGGCACCGACGACCGCCGGCAACTACACCCTTCAAGCTGGTTCGCCGTGTTTGCCGGAGAACAGCCCCTGCGGTGAGCTCATCGGCGCACTCGGAGAGGGCTGCTCCCCCGCCAGTATCCCCGAGGCGGGTATTGCTCGGCCGACGCTTCTCGTTGCGGCGATTCCGAATCCATCCAGGGAGTCGGTCGTGCTCCGGCTCGCACTACCTGAAGCCAGCCAAGGGCGGGATCTTGCCGCATCAGCAGCGGTGTTCGACGTGAGTGGCCGCGAAGTCAGCCGTGTGGCTCGCGTCCTGGCTCCGGGCCAGGACGAGCCACGTCTCAACGTCGACCAACTCCAGCCTGGAACTTTCTTCGCACGGGTCAGAGTCGGGGACCGCGAGGGCTCCACGCGATTCCTCGTGGTGAGGTGATCGAACCCGAGCGGGGTCCGCAGTCCGACGACGCGGGCCGGCCTTCGCGAAAAAGGCATCGACCCGGGGCCCCTCAAGTCTCGGTATCGAGCCCCAGCCGGCGCATCCGGCGCCACAGGGTCGTCCGCGAGATCCCCAGCTCGGCCGCCGCTTTCGCGTGGTGCCAGTGGTGCCGATCCAGCACCGCACGAATGCGGGCGGCCTCGACCGACTCCGACGGAATCGGTGACCCCTGCTCGCTACCCCCCCGCAGAATGTCGGGCGGGAAGAGATCGAGGGTGAGCACTTCGCCGTGGGCGCGCGCGAACGCGTACTCGATCGCGTTCTCCAACTGGCGGACGTTGCCCGGCCAGCGATAGGACACCAGATGGGCCAGGGCCTCTTCATCGACGAAGCGGACCGGCTTGCGGGTCAGATGGGCCAGCTTGTGCACGAAGTGATCGACCAGCAGCCGCACATCGTCCCGACGATCGCGCAGCGGCGGCACCCGAATCGGGATGACGTTCAATCGATAGTATAGGTCTTCGCGGAACTTGCCCTCCCGTACCAGGGCTTCCAGATCGCGATTGGTCGCGGCGATGAGCCGGAGATCGACTTCCAGCGTCGCCTCGTCCCCGACCCGTTCGAACCGGCGGTCCTGAAGGACGCGCAGGAGCTTCACCTGCAAACGCGGTGAGATCTCGGAGATCTCGTCGAGGAAGAGCGTCCCGCCGTGCGCCAGCTCGAAGCGACCCCGATGATCGCGGCCCGCGCCCGTGAACGATCCTTTGACGTGTCCGAAGAGCTCGCTCTCCAGCACACCCTCGGAGAAGACCGCGCAGTTGACCTTGACGAACGGTCCGTGCCGGCGCGTGCTCTCCTGTTGGATCGCTTCCGCGACGAGCTCCTTGCCGACGCCCGACTCTCCCGTGATGAGCACCGTCGAAGGGCTGTCGGCCACGTCTTCGATCAACCGAAAGACGTGCCGCATCGGCGCCGATCGCGCGATCATCCCGTGGAATCCGTCCCCGACGAACGAGGATCGGACCTCGCGAGGTTCCGTCAGCTCCCGGAACGAAAGTACGCCACCTCGGGCCTCCCCGCACGGATCGCGCAGAATCGCACAGTTCATCGAGACCGAGACCGGGCCTCCGTCATGCCGCGTCAGGTGCACCCGCTCGTTGCGGACCGAGCTGCGTTGCTCCAAGGCACGCGCGAGGGGACAGCCGTCCTGACACGCTTCCGATCGCAGGACGTGGCTGCACAGCGAGCCGATCGCGGTATGCTCCGGAGTCCCCAGGATCCGCTGGGCCGCATGGTTGAGCGCGGTGACGCGCCATCCGTCATCGATCGTGACGACCCCTTCTTCGAGGGTGTCGAGCAACGATCGATCCAGGCGGGCAAGCGGCGCTTCGCTCTCCGGTCGCTCGTCCGAGGCGCGGATCGTGAAGAGCGTCCACACCGTCTGCTCCGCGATCTCCAAATGGGCCCGGGAGACGCGCACCGAGATCTCGACCCCATCCCGACGGAGGAGCGTCGTTTCCCAACGGGAGATCGGACCAGGGTCGAGATCGGTGCGGCTGCAAAGCGACTTCGGGAAGAGGATCGAGCACGGCTGCCCGACGAGATCCAGCCGCCCGCGCCCGGACAGCGTCGCCGCGGCTTCGTTGCTCGCGGCGATACGACCGTCGGCGTCGATCGCCAGCATCGGCTCGTCGATGGCATCCAGCCACTGAGCGGAGATCATGGCAACCTCTCGGACAGACGCGACCCGGGTCACAGAGGATCGCAGTGGGAACGGTACCCGCGCCGATATCAACCCACTCTAAAGATCGTCCCCCCGACCATAGGACTCGACCGTCGATGCAACGATCCGGCCTCTCCGGACCCTGTTTGCGGCTTCCCCGTACGGTCGCATAGACTGGGCGGGGTCGGATTGGGCCGACGCTCGCCGGGTCCATCGGGGGACGCATGTTCGATCATCAGCTGCTCGCCTTCACGGGAATCGCAGCCCTGCTCACGATCACGCCCGGGGCCGACACCATGCTCGTGGTCCGCAACGTCCTGCGGGGTGGCCGGCGCGCGGGTTGGGTCACGACGCTCGGGATCTGCAGCGGGCTCTTCGTGCACGCCGTGCTCTCGGCCCTGGGGCTTTCGATCATCCTGGCGAAGTCTGCGACCGCCTATGAGGTGGTCCGCTGGGCCGGAGCCCTCTATCTGATGGTGCTCGGCGTGCTGACGATCCGCGACTCCCTGCGCCGGCGGGCGACGGCACCTGATGCCGGCGACCCATCCTTCGCTCGTCGCCCCCCTGGTACTTCCCGATCCGCCGTCGGGCCTCAGGCGACGGGACCCCATGCGAAGGTGTCGCGTGTGCTCAGCCGGAACGCCTTCTTCGAAGGCGTCGCCAACAACGTGCTCAACCCCAAGGTCGCGATCTTCTACCTGGCCTTCCTGCCCCAGTTCATCGGGCCCGACGATCCCGTCCTCCTCAAATCCGTGCTTCTCGCGTTCATCCACTTCACGCAGGGCATCGTCTGGTTGCTCACGGTCGGCTTCCTCATCGATCGCGGTCGGTCCTTCCTGGGAAGTCCGCGCGTCGCAAAGATCACCGAATCGATCTCGGGACTCGTCCTGCTCGCGTTCGGCGCACGCCTGGCGTTGGAAACGCGTCGCTGATCGCACCCGGACGTTCGTTCAACGAAACTCTGGTCATCGCAAACAGAGGGGGGAACATGGGCAAAGGGCGGATGGAAGCGTTCAGCGACGGCGTGCTCGCGATCATCATCACGATCATGGTTCTGGAGATGAAGGTGCCCCACGGGGCCGAGCTCTCCGCGCTGCGGCCGATCCTCCCCGTCTTCCTCAGCTATGTGCTCAGCTTCATCTATCTGGGGATCTACTGGAACAACCACCACCACCTGCTGCACACCTGCCGCCGGGTGACGGGGCCGATCCTCTGGGCCAATCTCCATCTGCTCTTCTGGCTGTCGCTCTTTCCCTTCGCGACCGGATGGATGGGGGAAAACGAGATCGCCGTCGTCCCGGCCGCGCTCTATGGAGTCGTGCTGTTTCTGGCGGCCGTGGCGTACTACATCCTGCAGCGCGCGATCATCGCTTCCGAGGGACCGGACTCCGTGCTGGCCCGTGCAGTGGGAAGGGATTGGAAGGGAAAGCTCTCACCGGTGCTCTATCTGATCGCGATCGGCGCCACGCTCGTGTCTCCGTGGATCTCCGAGGCCATCTACGTTTTGGCCGCTCTGATCTGGCTGGTGCCGGATCGCCGGATCGAACGGGTCTTGCGGGAGCCCGCGTAGAGCGGAGAGGAAGCGGCCGTCAGTCGTTGCCGGACCTTCCCCCGGATTCGGTTCCTCGGAAACCGGCCGCTTCGGGCGCGGGGCAATCGGACGCTTATCCGCGTGCCGCCTTGCCGGCCGCCGCAGTCTGTTTGCGACCCGCCGCCTTCTTCAGCTTGGCAGCGAGATCGGTCCGCTCCCAACGGAAGCACCCGTCCGCGCTCGGCTCCGAGCCGAAGTGGCCGTACATCGCGGTGCGTCGATAGATCGGGCGCCGCAACTTGAGGTGATCGATGATGCTGCGCGGAGTCAGCGGGAAGAACTCGCGCACCATCTCGGAGATCAGGCTCTCCGACACGCGGGCCGTCCCCTGGGTATCGATGAGGACGGACAGCGGCTGCGCCACGCCGATTGCGTAGGCCAACTGAACCTCGCAGACGTCGGCCAGCCCGGACGCGACCACGTTCTTGGCGATGTAGCGTGCCATGTAGGCGGCCGACCGATCGACCTTCGTCGGATCTTTGCCGCTGAACGCGCCGCCGCCGTGGCTGCCGCGCCCTCCGTAGGAGTCCACGATGATCTTGCGGCCCGTCAGTCCCGTGTCCCCGTGCGGTCCGCCGATCTCGAACTCGCCCGTCGGGTTGACGTGGAGGACCACTTTCTTTCGATCGAACATCCCGGGAGGCATGACCGGTTCGACGATGTGGGTCAGGACCTGCTCGCGCAGCCGTTCCTGGTTCTTCTTGCCGCTCCACTTCGGTGTGTGCTGCGTCGAGAGCACGACCGTGTGCACCCGGCGCGGACGCTCCCCGTCGTACTCGATCGTGACCTGGCTCTTGGCATCCGGGCGCAGTCCCTCGATGATCCCCTTCTCACGCACGTGGACGTGCCGCTTCATCAGCTCGTGCGAGAGCTGGATCGGCATCGGCATCATCTGCGGTGTCTCGCGGCAGGCATAACCGAACATCAAGCCCTGATCGCCGGCCCCGTCGCGATTGACGCCGCGGGCGATGTTCTCGCTCTGTCCGTGCAGCGTCCGGATGACCGCGCAGCTCTCGGCATCGAATCGCATCGTCGGATCGGTGTAGCCGATGGAGCGCAACACTCCACGAACCGTTTCCTCAACGTTGTCCAACGCGCGGATCGCGGCCGGCTTCTTGGGATCCACCGTCACTTCGCCGGCCACCACGACCAGGCCGGTCGTACAGAGCGTCTCGCAGGCGCAACGCACCCGCGGGTCGATCTTGATCAGGCTGTCGAGAATCGCGTCCGAGATCTGGTCGCACACCTTGTCCGGGTGTCCGATCGAAACCGACTCGCTGGTGAAGTGATGGATGCCGTTGCCGTACGTCGCCGCCATGAAACGCTCCTCGAAAAGACCTCTTCTACGTCACAATCGGGTGACCATAACAAGGTTCGGTCGTTCCGGGGGGCTTCTGTTTGTCCGGATCTGCCGAACCGCCGGCCGACGTGAGCTTCACCGACGGCGCCGGAAGCTTGGCCGTCCTCTCGCCGGGACCGAATCCGTCCCGTCGTGACCGGTCCCGGGTCCCGGACTCCCGCCTCGGGTTCGGGCGGCGAGGAGTCGACGGACGCCCGGAGCCCCTCCGTAGGCGGTTCCGGCTTCTGCCGTTCTGTCCGACCGAGTCCGTCCCAAAACTCGACTAAGTTTCATAACCGATTGATTAACTGCTATTTGAACAAATCCTACTTCTCTTTCTAAATTCGGTTGAAGAATGCCGACAACTTCGTAGTATTACTTCGTGAATTGACGGAACTAGCCAAGGTTCGGGGGTGTCGGGGGGCGCTCCCGAGGGCAGAAACGGACGGTGGAGGGATCCCCGTCGGCTGCCGACCACCACGCGCGAAGGATCCGGGCCCTTTGGACCGGATCCCCGGACGACCCCGAGGAGAGAGCGTGAAGCTGACCTCTCAAGAAGAATACGGACTGCGCTGCATTCTGGCCCTCGCCCGCCCCGGTGAGGAAACGGACGGCGGTGAACCCGCTGCGTTGACGGTCGCCCAGATCGCCGAACGCGAGGGCCTCTCCACCGAGTACGCCGGCAAGCTGATGGGAGTACTGGTGCGGGCGGGCTTCGTCGAAAGCGAGCGCGGACGTTACGGCGGCTATCGTCTTTCCCGCGCTCCGCACGAGATCT
This sequence comes from Candidatus Eiseniibacteriota bacterium, assembly GCA_020431745.1. Taxonomy (GTDB): domain Bacteria; phylum Eisenbacteria; class RBG-16-71-46; order CAIMUX01; family CAIMUX01; genus JAGQHR01. The sequence continues at coordinate 3,767 of JAGQHR010000029.1, read as the reverse complement.
CCGTCGCCGAAGTGCTGGCCGCGCTCGGCGGAAAGCTCTACGACCGGGACACCTGCGATCGGTTCTCGGGCGATCACGAGCTTTGCGTCCACACCGGCGGCTGCACCTTGCGTTCGGTCTGGTCGGGGCTCCAGCAGATCATCGACCAGGTCCTGACCCAAACCACATTGTGGGATGTGATCCAGCAGAACGAGCGCGGAATGCGCGAACGAATCCGGCGGCACGCCTCCGTGCCCGCCCCGTTCGAAGTGGGCGATCCGATCATGGTCCGTCCGGTTCGTGAAGGTTGAAGGAGATACGATGACGACTGCGAGCGATCCGCTGCAGAACCTCACCGAGGGCGAGTACAAGTACGGCTTCTCGACGCAGATCGAGGTCGATGCGGTTCCCAAGGGGCTCAACGAGGACATCATCCGGACGATCTCGGCCAAGAAGGACGAGCCCGAGTTCATGCTGGAGTGGCGGCTCAAGTCCTATCGCCGCTGGCTCGAAATGTCCGAGCCGACGTGGGCCAACGTCCACTTCGAGCCGATCGACTACCAGAACATCGTCTACTACTCCGCCCCCAAGAAGAAGAAGGAGCTCCAAAGCCTCGACGAGGTCGACCCGGAGCTGCTCGATACGTTCAACAAACTGGGCATCTCCCTCGAAGAGCAGAAGCGCATCTCCGGCGTGGCCGTGGATGCCGTCTTCGATTCGGTGTCGGTGGCCACGACTTACAAGACGAAGCTCCGGGAGATGGGGATCATCTTCTGCTCCTTCTCGGAGGCGGTCCGCGAGCATCCCGAGCTGGTGAAGAAGTATCTCGGCTCGGTCGTGCCCCACTCGGACAACTTTTTCGCCGCGCTCAACTCCGCGGTCTTCTCGGACGGATCGTTCGTCTACGTGCCCAAAGGGGTGCGCTGCCCGATGGAGCTCTCCACCTATTTCCGGATCAATGCGGCGGACACCGGACAGTTCGAGCGCACCCTCATCATCGCGGACGAGGGTTCCTACGTGAGCTATCTCGAGGGCTGCACCGCTCCCATGCGTGACGAGAACCAGCTGCACGCCGCCGTCGTCGAGCTGATCGCGCTGGACGACGCGCAGATCAAGTATTCCACGGTGCAGAACTGGTACCCGGGCGACAAGAACGGCAAGGGCGGCATCTACAACTTCGTGACCACGCGCGGCGCCTGCCGGAGTCGTAACTCCAAGATCTCCTGGACCCAGGTCGAAACCGGTTCCGCCATCACCTGGAAGTACCCGAGCTGCGTGCTGAAGGGCGACGACTCCGTCGGCGAGTTCTACTCGGTCGCCTTGACCAACAACTTCCAGCAGGCCGACACCGGCACCAAGATGATCCATCTGGGCAAGCGCACCAAGAGCACGATCGTCTCCAAGGGCATCTCGGCGGGACGCGGCCAGAACAGCTACCGCGGTCTGGTCCGGATCGCCCGGCAGGCCGAGGGCGCGCGCAACTACTCCCAGTGCGATGCTGCTGGGCTCGCGCTGCGGGGCCCACACCTTCCCCTACATCGAGGTTGCCAACCCCACCGCCCAGGTCGAGCACGAGGCCACCACCTCGAAGATCAGCGAGGACCAGCTCTTCTATCTGCGTCAGCGCGGGCTCGATGCCGAGGACGCGGTCTCGATGATCGTCAACGGCTTCTGCAAGCAGGTGCTGCAGGAGCTTCCCATGGAATTCGCGGTCGAGGCCCAGAAGCTGGTCGCGATCAGCCTCGAGGGCAGCGTCGGCTGACCCCGGGCGAAAACGACAGAAGAAACGGAAGCGACAGCATGCTCGAAATCAAGAATCTCCACGCCACCGTGGACGGCAAGGAAATCCTCCACGGCATCGACCTGTCCCTCGGCGAGGGCGAGGTCCACGCGGTTATGGGCCCCAACGGCTCGGGCAAGAGCACCTTGGCCTACGTGCTGGCCGGGCGCGACGGATACGAGGTGACCGAGGGCCAGATCCTCTTCGACGGCAAGGACCTGACGGCGATGGAGCCGGAGGAGCGCGCCCATGCCGGCGTCTTCCTGGCCTTCCAGTATCCCGTCGAGATTCCCGGGGTCAGCGGCCTCAACTTCCTCAAATCCGCGCTCAACGAGGTGCGCAAGGGCCGGGGCGAGAGCGAGCTCGACGCGGTCGAGTTCCTCAAGCTGATGCGCGAGCGGGTGGCCGAGCTGAAGATGGACGAGGCGCTGCTCAAGCGCCCGGTCAATGTCGGCTTCTCGGGCGGCGAGAAGAAGCGCAACGAGGTCCTGCAGATGGCCCTGCTGGAGCCGCGCCTGGCGGTGCTCGACGAGACCGATTCCGGCCTCGATATCGACGCCCTGCGGATCGTCGCGGAAGGCGTGAACAGTCTGCGCTCGCCCAAGCGCGGCATGCTCCTCATCACCCACTACCAGCGCTTGCTGTCCTACATCGTGCCCGACAAGGTGCATGTCCTGGCCGGCGGCAAGATCATCGCCGAGGGTGGTAAGGAACTGGCGCTGGAGCTCGAGGAAAAGGGCTACGCCATGTTCGGTGTCTCGGACGAGGCCGCCTGACCCATGGCCCAGGCAATCGACGTTACCCAGGCCTATTCCGACCAGTTCGCCCGCCTCCGCCCCGACCTTCCGGGCGAAGGCGATCCGCGTCTCGCGACGTTGCGGGCCGACGCGCTGTCGCGGTTCGCCGCGGCGGGAATACCGACGCCCCGGCTGGAAGACTGGAAATACACCCGGTTCAGCGCCCTGCTCGACGCTCCCTTCGCGCCCGCGCCGGCCGTCGCCGACGGGATCGACGGGGCGGCGCTCGACGCGCTCGCGTCGGGCCTGGCCGGGGCGCCGCGGCTGGTCTTCGTGAACGGGCTGCTGCGCGCCGATCTGAGCGATCTCGGCGGCCTGCCGGCGGGCATCGCCGTCGAAACCCTGGGTGCCGCACCCTCGGCCCTGGCCGAGGCGCTGGAGGATGGCGGGGCGGATGCCCTGTGGTCCCTCAACGCGGCCCTGGCGCGGGACGGCGCCGTCGTGACCGTCGCAAAGGACACGGCCATCGACCGGCCGCTCCATATCCTTCATCTCGCCCGGCCGGACGCCGAGGCCGAGGCCAGCCATGTACGACACCTGATCCGGCTGGAGCCGGGCGCCCGGGCGACCGTCGTCGAGAGCCATTTCGGCCCGGACGGCACGGCCTATTGGAGCAACATCGCCGGCCGCGTCCTGCTCGGCCGCGACGCCCGGCTGACCCATTACCGCCAGCAGCGCGAGGGCGACGGCGGCCTGTACCGCGAATCGGTGCGGGCGGTCCTGGAGGCCGGCGCGACCTACGAATCCTTCGCCCTGATGCTGGGCGGCGCGATCGCCCGCGACGAGATCGCCGTCCGCTTCGCGGGCGAGGGCGCGTCCTGCATTCTCGACGGCGTGTTCCTGGGCCGGGGCGGCCAGCACCACGACTGCACGACCCGGATCGACCACGCCGTGCCCCATTGCACGAGCCACGAGACCTATCGCGGCGTGCTGGACGACAAGGCCCATGGCGTCTTCCAGGGCCTGATCCAGGTCGCCGAGCAGGCCCAGAAGACCGACGCCCATATGCTCAGCAAGACCCTGCTCCTGTCCGACCGCGCCGCCATCGACGCCAAGCCGGAGCTGGAGATCCTCGCCGACGACGTCCAGTGCAGCCATGGCGCGACCACTGGGGACCTGGACGCCGCATCGCTCTTCTTCCTGCGCTCGCGCGGCCTGCCCGAGGCGGTGGCTCGGGCCATGCTGGTCGAGGCCTTCGTCGCCGAGATGGT
>JAGQHR010000298.1 GCA_020431745.1 Candidatus Eiseniibacteriota bacterium | reverse complement strand
CGAGATATACGTAGCGTAGGCCCGGGTAGATCTCTCGATGAGCCTCGGCGAAGCGAACCGGGATATAAGGGTCCCTCCGCCCCCAGATCACGAGGGCTGGACGTGCGAGCTCGTGGAAGATGGAGACCGGGGCGTCGACGATCCGATGGACGTCCGTGGCCCGATAGAGCTTCAGGATGGCGTGCCGGGTGCCCGCGTCGAAGTCCCGCCACATCCGATCGATGAACGGAGTGGGCAGGGGGCGGGCCCGGCCCCGTTTGACGTTGAGATCGAAGAACGGGCGATTCATCGCCGCCTGGAGGAGCTCCCCGGCGATCGGCGTCCGCCAGACCTTCGCCAGGAGGTACCAACGGTAGTCGACGACCGGCGGAGTGTTGATGAGCACGACACTAGCGAACGCGTCCGGATGGGTCGCGGCCCAGAGTTGACCATGCCACCCGCCGATGTCGTGAAGGACGAGGTGGGCGCGGTCGATTCCCAGCCGGGAAAGCGCGCCTTCCACGAAGCGGGAGTAGCCGGGAACCGAGTAGTCGAACGACCGGGGCTTGTCGGCCTGTCCAAAGCCGGGCAGGTCGAAGGCGACGGCCCGGGCGAAGGCACCGACTCGCGCAACCAGATCTTCCCAGTCCAGACAAGCGCCCGGATTACCGTGGAAGAACACGACCGCCTGGGGGGTTCCCTCGGGGCCGGCTTCGAGGAGCGGCGCACGCACGCCGTCCACGATGATCTCACCTCGACGTATGGGCGACATCCGCGCGGAAAGCTAGCAGAAGCCTTCTCTTTTTCGAAGGGATTCCTCTTGGCGGGGGGCTCGGTTATCGTGTCGCGCCACCGGCCCGGGGATTCCCCGAGGACCGCTCGGTATCGCCGGGTTCCCCCGAGCAAGAGGAGAGATCTACATGAGCCGGCCTGCGCGGAGCGTATTGGTATTCGGGATCTATCTCTTGATCGTCGGCACCGCGCTGACGGTCGCCCCCAACGGATTCCTCGCGCTGGCGCGAGTGGCCCCCACGTCGGAGGTGTGGATTCGCGTGCTCGGTACGATCATCGTCTACGTGGGTACGTACTACCTCGTGGCCGCGAAGTGCGAGCTCGTCCCGATCTTCCGTGCCTCTCTGCCCGTGCGCTTCTCTCTGATCGTTTTCCTGGCGGTGTTCGCAGTCCTGAAGCTCGCACCGGTCAATCTGCTGTTTTTGGGATTCGTCGACGCGGCGGGTGCCCTTTGGACCTGGGTCTCGCTGCGTCCGGCTCCATCGCAAACTTGACCGGGTCTTTCCGATATCACCGCAAGAGGGTCAGGCGCGCCGTCCGCTCCAACCTCCCGACCTGCAAGCGGGCAAAATAGGTTCCCGCAGGCAGCAAGCTCCCCGTCTGATCGCGACCGTCCCAGGTGGTCGATCGCGTCCCGACGGCACCGGCTTCTTGATGCAGCTGCCGAACCTGACGCCCCGAGGCATCGAAGATGGCGAGCCGCAAGTCCCGCGGCGCATCCGTCCCGACGGTACACACGAGAACGGTGCGATCCCGGAACGGATTCGGACCGACGGCCAGCGCCGGCTCGGCCGAAGACGCAAGCTGGTTCTCCTCCCCGAGCGCGGTGGTGTCGGACGCCAGACTCCAGCGATCCCGCAACGGATCCGGGGATTCTCCGCATCCGACCGGCCAGGCTCCCACGATGCCGCGGCTCGCGCTCCAGTAGACCGCACACGGCGAGTTTCCGTTGAGTCCGTAGTCACGATGCGACCGATCGCAGAATCGCGGATCGGCGGAGAAGTTTCCGGGGCGTGTCGCCTGATCCGAGAGACACGGGGGCCAATCCTCGATCGCGTTGCCGAACATGTCCGTGTACGCGACGTCGATCTCCAGCTGCCCGCAGTGGAACGCCTCTCCGCCCTGACCGAAAGCCAGGATCGCGTTGTACAGAGAGAGCGATCCCGGCGCGTTCCAGCAATACACGTCGGTGCCGCTGCCGGCGGTGTTGTCGACGAAAGTCGCGTGTCCGAGCTGCGCGGATCCTTCATCCAGATAGAGTCCGCCTCCGTTGCCGGCCGTGTTGTGGCTCCAGGTGTTTCCGTCGAGCGCGACGGTCGCGCGGTAGAGGAACATCCCTCCCCCCGCCGTGGCCTGGTTGTCCTCGAACCGGCAGTCCGTGACCGTCGCCTCGCAGTGGGTGAGCGCGACGCCGCCTCCCCGTTCCGCGTGGTTTCCCTCGAAGCGGCATCCACTGAGCACGACGCGATCCGCGCCCTGGTAGAGCCCGCCTCCGTAGATCCCGCCCGCCGCACAGTCCCGGAACACGCAGTCCGTCACTTCGAGCAGACCCCCGCTGTCGATCCCGCCGCCGGTGTGTGTGGCGTAGCAGTTCTCGAACACACAGTTGCGCAGGTAGAGAACGCTGGGGCCGTGCTGGCGGATCGCTCCGCCCTCCGCGTCGTATCCGAAGTCGGCGCCGGCATAGCCGTTGCGCACGGTGATCCCCTCGATGGTGGGACCGGCCGTCCAGTCGTACTCGATGTAGAAGCCGCGATGATTCTCGGTCGGCGTTCCCTCGCAATCGATGACGCAGGCCGCGGGATTCCCCGACGCCGAACGGATCGTGAGGCGGGTGTCGGACAACCGGACATCGCGATTGCCCGGTCCGCGAAAGACGCCGTCGGTGAGCTCGATGACGCTGCCGGGAGCGGCGACCGCGATCGCGCTCTGGATGGTCGGACGATCGCCGTGTCCATCGGGACGAACCACGTAGGTCTTCGCCTCGGGGCACGGAGCGGAGCCATCGACGTAGAAGCCGAGCGTTCCGTACTCGGCGATCTCGTCGAGCACGGAAGGCACGTGGTCGTCCGCGAAGTGCCCCCCGTTGTACGGATGCGGAGCCATGGAGAAGTGGGGCACGGTGGCGGAATAGGTGTAGCCGGCAAACCAATAGACCGGAACCACGTGCTCGGTTTGGTTGGTCACCCAGACCACGGAGGTTCCCGTGCCGCTGGCCGGCCAGCCCGCGGTCGGATAGTCGGTGGGCGCGCAGGTGCCCCAGTCGACGAGCCCGATTCCCGAATACTCGATGCCGAACTCGACGCCGCGGAGGCGGGGCTGGTTCTCGTCACCGAAAACGGCCACCGCCAGCCAGACGACCGGAACGACGGCGTCATCCACCCGCGCGTCGACTCCGTCGCAACCGGCGGGGACCGGTCCGCAATAGGATTGTCCGTCCGAGTAGACCATCTCCAAGGCATGGACGAGGAGCGTTCCGCCAGCATTGGGGCCGGCCCGGACCACCGAGGGAACCAGGGACAGGATCACGAGGCCGAGAGCGAGGATCGCGCGCCTCAGGAATCTGCGAGAAGTATGCATGGCAACCTCCGGCTCGAGGGTACTGCGTCCGGATCGGGCGATCCGCATGAGCGAGGGGGTCTCGGAATTATAGGGTGCCTGGCGGGTGCTGCCCAGCCCTCGCAAGGCGGAACCCGCAGGGGAGACCCGTCGTTCGGAAACCACGCATCGTGCTAATCTCTGCCGGACGCGTCCTCGTCCGCGTGAAAACGGCGACGACGCCCCGATGCGACGTTCGGAAACGACGTCGGAACCCGCTCGCAGCGGCCATCCAGGAGCCACATCCATGCAGCTCGTGACGCATTGCATCCCGGGACTGGAGCTGGTCAGCCACCGGTTCGAGCTTCCTCTGGATCATGCGGATCCCTCCAAGGGAGCGATCGCGGTCTTCGCTCGCGAGGTCCGCGATCCGGGACCGGACGGCCGGGATCGTCCCTGGCTGATCTTCCTGCAGGGAGGTCCGGGATTCGCCTCTCCCCGTCCAATGGGAGCGTCCGGCTGGATCAAGCGCGCGATCCGTGAGTTCCGGGTGCTCCTGCTGGACCAGCGCGGCACGGGACTGAGCACCCCGATCCATGCCTCGACCGTGCAGAGCCTGGGGTCGGCCGAGAACATCGCCGCGTATCTCCGCCACTTCCGTGCGGACGCGATCGTACGCGATGCGGAGGCGATCCGGCGCGAGCTGGCCGGCGGCGAGCCGTGGACGGCGTTGGGCCAGAGCTTCGGCGGATTCTGTGTCACCCACTATCTCTCGGCGGCCCCGGAGGGACTGGCTGCGGCGCTCCTGACCGGCGGTCTTCCCCCGCTCACGGCATCGGCGGACGACGTCTACCGGGCTACGTTCCGGCGCGTGCTCTCGCGCAACCGGCGCTACTTCGAGCGCTATCCCGAGGATCAGGAGATCTTGCAGAGGCTCGTGACGCAGTTGCGCGACCACCGCGTCGATCTTCCCAGCGGCGGTCCGCTCACGCCGCGCAAGCTCCAGCAGCTGGGGTTCGCGTTCGGGATGTCCGACGGGTTCGAGACCGTGCACTACCTGTTGGAGGAAGCGTTCGTCGACGGTCCGAACGGAGCGGAGCCGTCCTTCGCCTTCCTCCGGGGTGTGGACAACCAGCTCCCCTTCGAGACCAACCCGCTCTTCGCGGTCCTGCACGAGCCCTGCTACGCCCAGGGCTCGGCGACGTTGTGGGCCGCGGAACGGATGCGCCAGGAGATGCCGGAGCTGGAGATCGCGCACGATCGCCCGTTCCTGTTCACCGGAGAGATGATCTTTCCGTGGATGCTCGACGAGTACCCACGGCTCCAACCGCTCAAGGCAGCTGCGCACATCCTGGCCGAGGACGCCCACTGGCCCCGTCTCTACGATCCCGCGCGCCTGGCGCAGAATCGCGTTCCGGCCGCGGCGGCCATCTATCACGACGACATGTACGTCGAGCGGCGCTTCTCGGAGGAAGCCGCGGATTCGATTCGCGGCCTGCGAACCTGGATCACGAACGAATACGACCACAACGGGCTGCGCGCCGACGGCGAGAAGATCCTGGATCGACTCCTCGCGATGGCGCACGGACGGGAGTGAACCCGGAGGAGACACGGTCATGGGCATGGGTGCGGAGTTCCTGCAACGGCCGGGTCGCCCCGGCCCCTGGGGCGGCGTCATGGACGAGTACGCGCGCGCGGCAGCGGAGCTGTGCAGCACTTTGGAACGGGTTCCGGACGATGACTTCGCCCGGGAGCGCGAGAGCCCCGATCCGGACACGACCTCTCTGCGCGCGATCGCCGTCCACTGCGTCAATGCGGCCTACGGATACTCCAACGCGATCCG
>JAGQHR010000297.1 GCA_020431745.1 Candidatus Eiseniibacteriota bacterium | reverse complement strand
TCCCCGGGCGCTCCGCCGAGGACACCTGGTTCCAGTCGACGCTGGTCGCCGACGGCATGGTCTGCGCCATCGACCCCGCCGATGCCCAAGTCATCTATGCAGACTGGCAGAACGGAAACCAGGTGAAGTCCACCGACAGTGGGAAGTCCTGGTTCTCCATCCAGAGCGGCATCTCGGGCAACGGTCCCTGGACCACCCCCATCGCGCAGGATCAGCAGGACGGAAACCATCTCTACACGACGACCACGAGCGCGATCTATCGCACCACCAACGGCGGTGGTTCCTGGGAGAACGTGGCGTCGCACAACGCTCGGTGGATCGCGATCAGTCCCGTGGACGGCAACATCGTTTGGACGATCGGTCTCGGCAACGTCCGCAGATCGACCGACGACGGCGCCTCCTGGTCCTTCCTCGGCACCTTCCCGGCCAACGGGCTCGAGATCAAGATCCACGCGGACCCAGTGGACGCGTCTACCGCGTACGCGACATTCGGCGGATACTCGACCGGTGGACCGCACGCCGTCATGACGACCGATCTCGGTGCGACCTGGACCGACATCACGGGGGACTTCCCCGATCAACCGGCCAACACGTTCGTCGTCGATCCGGCCCGGCCCGACGACTGGTACATCGGATCGGACATCGGAGTCTGGAAGTCGACGGACGGCGGTGTGAGCTGGGTTCCGTTCGGTCTGGGACTGGTCAACGCCGTGATCACGGACCTCGAGATCCGCAACACCGCACGGAAGCTGGTCGCCGGATCCTACGGTCGCGGAGTCTGGGAGATCGATCTCGACTTCAACCCGGCGAGCGTCGAAATCACCGATGCCGCAACGCACACGCTGATGTTGGATCCCCCGTACCCGCAGCCGGTCCGCGATCGCACGGTCTTCCGGTTCGCCGCTCACACCGAGCAGCCGGTGAGCCTGCGGGTCTTCGATGTCCAGGGCCGCCAGGTCGACTCGGTCTTCGAGACGGACCGTGGACGCGGTCTCGGCGACGGAGTGATCCGGACGGTGACTTGGTCGCCGGGTGACGTGCCGGATGGCGTCTACTTCGCGGTGCTCCAGGCCGGCACGCAGCGGCTGAGTCGGAAGCTGGTCATCCAACACTGAGACGGATTGAGGCTCCGCGGCTCCGCGCTTCGTAGCGGAGCCTCCGTCCACGCCTCCGGCGGAGAAGCAAGGCCGGCAGGGCGAGCCGCCGAATCGAAACCGGTTCGGCGGCTACTTCAGGATCATAACGCGCCGCGTCAGCTGTGCATCCCCCGAGCGAAGATCGAGGAAGTAGCTGCCGCTCGGTAGCCGGACGCCGCGCGAGTCGGTCCCGTCCCACTCGAGCGCGAACTCTCCAGGGGGCACCGTCAATTCGCGCCACGAACGCACGAGACGTCCTCTGACGTCGAAGATGCGGGCGGTCACGTCCGACGGATCTCCGAGCAGGTACGCGCGCAGCTCAGTCTCCGACGAGAACGGATTCGGAGACGCGACGAGGGTGAGCGCTTCCCTCGCGAACGACTCGCCGTGCTCCTCCGCGTCGTACTCGTAGTCGGCCTCCGGATCGATGCCGTCGAGGTGCACCAGCAGCAGCGTCACATCCTGGAGGCGATTCCAACGCGGAACCTCCCAGACCCACCCTCCGGCCTCTTCCCGGCCGTCGATGTGGGCGATCCCGTTGTCCAGATCGCGCGCGAGCAGGATCATCTTCCGATAGGGCGCCTGATCCTCGGGTTGCCGGAAGCGGAGCTGCAGGCTGCTCCGCGTGCCCGGACCTTCCACGCGGAGGGCATGGAATCCGGTCGGCCAACAGTCTCGGATGCCCTTGTGGTCGTTGAACGGAAGCTCCGCATGCACCGCGGTCGGCTTGAGGCCGGGATACCAGGCGCCGTTCGCGAAGTGTTTCCCATCGTCGTGGAGCCCGGTGCTGTTGCTCCAGACCGCGAGGCTGCACAGAGTCGCCTCATAGGTCAGCCCGTATCGGGCGAGCTCTTCGTCCCGAGCGGTTTCCCAATAGACGTCTGCGGATCGCCGCATGACGTTGGGCACGAAGTCGTGCGCGGTCAGCTCCTCCAGCATGACCCAGTACAGATACGCCGCGTATTCGTGCGTGTCGGTCAACGTGGTCAACGGAAGGTGGGGTTGCAAAAACCGCTCGATCGAATAGTAAGCGAGAGCCAAGTCCTCCGGTAGCGCCGCGTGAATCGCCCAGGTCGCCGTCGATTCGTAGAACCAAGACCGTCCCCGGGGATCGATCGCTAGCTGGACCAGATGGAAATACTCGTGGACGGCGATCCGGGCAGGAAGTCGGAGGTCATTGTCGAGCAGCATCGTTCCGGAACAGATCTGGTGACCTTCGACCCACGCGCACGAATCGCGACTGGCGGAGCCGCTGACCTCATCACCGAGGTCCCGGATCATACAGTCATAGAGGTCGTGCCCCCCCCGCCGGTTTCCGTCGGGAATGGCGATCGGCAGCGCGAGATCGTCTCGGAACACGCGAAACGCGATCTCGAACGCCGCGAGCACGGAATCGACGTACGCGGGATCCGGCCACCCGGCGGGGGCGTCGGGGCCGGTCGAGTAGAAATGGACCCGAAAATGCTCGCTGTCCCGAAACTCGTCGTAGTCTCCGAGGCGTTGCTGGTCCGGGCCGACGGATTCCTCGCCGTTTCCGCAGACGATCGGCGCGTCCGCGATTCCCTGCCTCTCCGCGTTCGTCATTCCGATCTGGTCCTGCCCGCCGATTGGCCAGGCCGGCCGTGAGTCCGAGCCCCGAGGCACCCTCGTGCCGGCGGATGCCGGAATGGTCGCCGCCGCGGCGACCAAGGCGATCGCGACGACGATTGCCGTCGTCCAGGACCCTCGCGCTCTATGGAATCGAAACATCCGAACCGCGGCGCTCCAACAAGGTGAGGACTTCGTGGTGAGTCGTGTGGGGAAACATGTCGAGTACCCGGACCCGCCGCAGCACAAACGACGGCATCGCGCGCAAGTCACGGCTGAGCGACTCCACCTGGCAGCTCGAGTAGATCACCCAACGGCAGCCTCCGCGATCCAAGCGCCCGGCCAGAGCGTCTCCGATCCCCCTCCGGGGCGGATTGACGATCACGAGTGTATCCGGATCGTCCGCGGCCCGCACGACCGTAGCATCCCCGCGCTCGAAACGGGCCTTGGTCGCACCCTGCCTCCGGGCGCTCTCCTGCGCCCCGGCCACGGCCTCCGGAACGGTCTCGACCCCCAAGAGTTCACGGTCCGTGCCCGCGCAGTGAAGTCCGAAGATCCCGATACCGCAAAAGAGGTCGGCGACCCTACGAGGCGCTACGGATTCCACCCACTCCTGCGCCTGCCGGTAGAGCCGCGACGCGACGTCCGGATTGGTCTGCAGGAACGCTCGTGGCGGAACGAGGAAGGTCCGCCCGTTGATTTCCACCTCCAGCATCGAGCGGTCGGTGAGGACAATCTCCTCCTCCCCCTCCACGATCGCGTTGTGCTCCGGCTGCAAGTTCACGGAGATCACCGAGATCTGCGGAAGCTCCGCCTGGAGCGTCGCCAGATGCTTCCGGATCCGCACGACCGACTCGTCGGTGCGCAGAACGAAACGGACCATGAGGCTGCCCGAATGCTCGGCCAGGGTGAGCAGGACGTACTTGAGCTCTCCCGTGCGCCGTGGGATGTCGTACGGCAGGAGCCGGGTCTTCGTGATGAACGACGCGATCGGATCGAAACATGCGCTCAACGCGGCGGGATAGAGCGGACAGCCGGTGAGGTCGATTCCGCGCTTGTCCGCATCCAGGATTCCCAGAACCGGATGCTCGGTCGAACCGGTGACGACCATTTTCGCCTTGTTCCGGAACCCGGCTTCGCGGCTGGACACCGGCGGGAGCCAGGTCTCCTCCTTCGCGTGGGGAGCGAGGACGGATCGGCAATGGCGCACTTTCCGGGCGAGCTGCTCCGCATACGGCACCGGCAGCTCACTGCAGGAACGACACGTCCCCGACCGGAAGTATCCGCACTCCACCGCGGACTCAGACCGGTTTCCAGATCATGAGCACGAACGCGAGGACCGGGGCTCCCGTCGCGATCATTCCCCAAAGGTTCCACTGCTTCGAGAGCCGGTCGTATTCCGACCACTCCATCTCTCCGGAGATCCCCGCCTGGGCGATCTGTTGGAGTCGGCGCTGGACCGGCGACACGCGAGCCATGAACACGAAGCCGGAGAGCGCGATCAGGATGATCCCGGCCAGGATCCAAATCGTGGTGAAGGGATACTTGCCCATGCCCTGCGCACCGAAGCCCGCGATGAGGAGGATGGTGACCCCGGGCATGGTGAACCAGCGATCGGAGAGCCGGATTCCCTGGATCGTATGAGCGATGATGCGTGGATCGCGGGTCCGATCCCCGTGCGCCTTCCACAGGATGGAGATCGTGATGCTCCCAAGGAACATCATGGCAGCGAACACGTGCAGCACTTTCATGACGAGATAGGGCACTGGTCCCATGCATCCTCCGTTCGGTCCAACATTCCCTTGCCAACCTGTCGTGCCGGACGCCCCCAATCCGTCCAGACCGGTCGAACGATAGCAGCCCCGCCGCGGGGATGCCGCAAGGACGAGCCGGGCTCGCAGCGTTTCCGGAGAACCGCGAGACATGGGGGATGGCGCAGTTCACGGAGGCTCCGGCACAGGAGTGACCTCGCGAGAATGGGCCAGCCTGAAGAAGGCCAGGATCCGGCAGCACGCTAGGTGGCGGCTGGGCAGGGCGAAGGCCGAGAGTCCTTGCGCGGCACCGCTTTCCGACGGCGGCACCGACGGATTGATTCGCACCGTCCTGCAAAAAACTACTGTGGTTTCCGGCGGACCCGCCGATCCCTCAGTCGGGCGGGAGCGACTGGGCAACGTCCTCCTCTACACCCACGCAACATCGAAGTGGCGAGGCTCTCGGCGCGGCCAGGAGCCAGGCCGCGATTGCTGACACGACGACAACGAGGTCCGGATCCCGGACCCGCTGAACATGCAACCGACGGTTCGGGCTGGCCTCGAACCGCAGCAAGGTGTCCATGTCCCCATCACCGACTCTCCGCGAGAGAGCACGCGGCTTCCGCATGCTCTCGACCCACTGGCAGAAAGGAATCGCGCTCGCGACGTGCGGCGTCGTC
>JAGQHR010000296.1 GCA_020431745.1 Candidatus Eiseniibacteriota bacterium | reverse complement strand
TTGAACGACTTGTCACCGAGCCCCCCGATGTCGAAGACGAGCCCGACGTCGAACGTCTCCTCGCTCTGCTTCGAACCCCCTCCCCCCGAACACGCGCCCAGGAAGCCGCCGAGCAACGAGACGACGACGAAACCTCTCTTCGTCCCTCCGCTACTCTCACTGCTGATGGAGGCCGCCGCTCGCGACGTCCGACACGACCGTCTCCTCGGGCGCCTGGTAGCAGGCGCGGCAGCGTGCTTCGTAGTGATCCGTGGAACCGACCACGATCCGCTCCCCCTCCCGCGTCACCCTTTGCGATCGGCTCGCGGGCTGCCCGCAGACGACACAGATCGCCAGGGTCTTCGTGATGTACTCCGCGCGCGCCAGCAGCTGCGGAACCGGCTCGAACGGCTGACCCCGGAAGTCCATGTCGAGCCCGGCCACGATGACGCGCTTGCCCAGATTGGCCAGCGTCTCGATCACCTCGACGATGCCGGAGTCGAGGAACTGGACTTCATCGATTCCGACGACGTCCGCGTTGCGCCCGAGCTCGAGGACGTCCTCGGAGGTGCGCACCCGCACCGAGGGAGCCTTCTGAGCGCTGTGGGAGACGAGATGGTTCTCGTCGAAGCGCGTGTCGAGGTACGGTTTGAGCACGACCACCGTCTGCCGGGCGATCTGGGCGCGCCGCACGCGCCGGATCAGTTCCTCCGTCTTCCCACTGAACATGGGACCGCAGATCACCTCGATCACGCCGCCCCGATGGACTCGTTCCCTCATCCGTTGCACTCCTTGTGACGATTCCAGAGATCCTTCGTTCCGTCAGTGCGCGCACCAAGTTTTCGCCCGCGAGAGGTGCGCAGACGCTTCCCTCGTCAAGACCCGGGCGCAGGACCCGCGCTCGCCGGGCCCTCGATCTCGATCCACGCCTCCATCAGAACCGCCGCGATCTTGGTCCGCAGCAGATCGATCGCGACCGCGTTGTGCCCCCCCTCGGGCACGATGACATCCGCGTACCGCTTGCTCGGTTCCACGAACTGCAGATGCATCGGTCGCACCGACTGCTCGTACTGTCGCAGCACCGACTGAACGGTGCGCCCCCGCTCCTCGACGTCGCGGCGGATGCGGCGCACCAGGCGCACGTCGGAATCGGTGTCGACATAGACCTTGATGTCCATGAGCTCGCGCAGCGTCGGCTCCGCGAGGATGAGAATCCCCTCGATCACGATGACCGCGGCCGGTGGCTGCCGCCGCGTCTCGGGCGCCCGCATGTGCTGGGTGAAGTCGTAGGTCGGCTCGTCGATCCCGCGCCCCGCAATCAGCTCTTCCAGATGATGCCGGAGCAGCGGGATGTCGAAGGCGTCGGGGTGATCGAAGTTCTGGCGAGCCCGCTGCGCCGGCTCCAGGTGCGCGAGGTCGCAGTAGTAGCTGTCCTGCTTGATGATCGCGACCCGGTCGCTTCCCAGAGTCTCGTAGATGCGCCGGGCGACCATCGTCTTGCCCGAGGCGGTTCCGCCCGCGATCCCGATGACGACCGGCCGCGCCACGTTCAGCCCGCCCCGACCGGAGGGTCGCCGTCGATCCACGCTTCGTCGACGACTCCCACGATGACCGAACGGATCGGTCCCCGCGGGCGACGAAGCACCTGGGCGGCGCCGTTGCCTTCGTCGAGCACGAGGACGGGATCGCCCACGCCGGCGTCGACCGTGTCGACCGCGAGCTGCCAGCGACCGAGCGGCTCGAGATCCGGTCCCACGCGCTCGATCCAGAGCAGCCGCAGACCTATCAGCGCCGGATGCTTGAGCGTGGACACGAGATCTCCTTGCACGCGCGCCAGGAACATCAGCACCTCGCCCCGCGGCTGAGCCCGCGAATGAGCCCGCGACGAAGCACCGTCGCCGCGTCGCTCATGGTGTCGCCTGGTTGCGGACGGCCTCGACCTCGTCCTCGCTGAGGACCCCGATGAACGAGAGCCCACGGAAACGCTCCGCGAAATCCAATCCGTAGCCGACCACGAACCGGTCGGGGATCGGAAAGCCCACGTAGTCGACGTAGACATGGGTTTCCCGCCGATCGCGCTTGTCGAGCAGGGCCACGATCGAGAGCGATCGCGGGTTGCGGGCGGCCAGGTAGCGCCGGATATAGGCCAGGGAGTACCCCGAATCGACGATGTCCTCGACGACGATGACGTCCCTCTCGAAGATGTCCCGATCGAGATCCTTCAGCAGTTTGATGCTGCCGCTGGACTCGGTCCGGTTGCCGTAGGAGGAGATCGAGAGGAAGTCGATCTCGCAGTCGATGTTCATGTGCCGGATCAAGTCGGTCAGGAAGATCGCCGAACCTTTGAGGATACCGACGAGGATCGGCGTCTGGCCCATGAAGTCCCGCGAGAGCTCCTGGGCCAGCTCCCGCACTCGTTTGTCCAGGGTCTCCTGGTCGAGCAGCGTTTCCGTATCCAATCCTCCGTGCCGACCAAGCCGGTCTTGAGTCGGTGGTGAAGCCGGGGCAGCGCCTCCCGCGGGACCGACCGGAACCGGACGAGCCGGCTCCGCGAAGCCCGGACCCGGGGCGGTCGATCCCGGGCCTGGCGGACGCCAGGCCTCCGGGGTAGGCTCGCGCGGAGCGACGGCGCTCGCACGTGAACGCACGCGGGTTCGAAACGACGTCCAGAATTACCGAGGCAAGTTTGCAGGAGTCAAGGCGAAAAGGCCACCGTGTTCGGCTCGATGCGGGTGCCGTGCTCCGGCCGGAGGCGCTTTCGGCATCGGGTTCTGCTGCCCGGAAGACACCGCCGGTGTGGGGCCCGGGCTCGGTGTTCCTCGAGGACGGCCGCATCGTCGCGGTGACGCCCGCGGACCCGGCGCCAGCGTGGCCGGAATCGGAAGTCGTCGACCGCCGTGACTGCTGGATCGTTCCCGGGTTCGTCCAGACGCACATCCACCTCTGTCAGACCCTCTTTCGCGGAGCCGCCGAAGGCCTGACCCTGTTCGAGTGGCTGGAACGGGTCGTCTGGCCCTGCGAGGCGGCGCTCGATGCCGCGTCCATGGAGCTGTCGGCGGTCCTCGGGACCCACCTGCTGGCGTCGACGGGAACGACCACGCTGCTCGACATGGGAACGACGCACCACACGGACGTCATCGCCCGGGTGGTCGCCCGCTCCGGGCTGCGCGCGTTCCTCGGTCCGGCGATCATGGACCGCGGACCGCAGCACGACCTCCTCCGCGACGAAGCCTCCGCCCGGCGTGAGATCGACGCGCTCGCCTCCGCATGGCAGGGACACGACGACGGCCGCATCCGCATCGCACTCTGTCCCCGTTTCGTCCCCAGCGTCAGCGACCGTCTGTATGAACGCCTGGTCGAGGCGCCGGAGTATCGCGACTTTCTGATCCACACCCACGGCTCCGAGACGCGGGAAGAGGTCGAACAGGTGCGATCCCTGACCGGGGGACGCACCCCGATCGAGCATCTCACGGCCTGGGACGCGGCGGCCGGGCGACTCCAGATCGCCCACGCCGTCTGGGTCTCCGACCGTGACCGCGCACGGCTCGCCGACACGGGCAGCAGCGTCTGCCACTGCCCCTCGAGCAACTACAAGCTCGGCTCCGGCTCCTGCGATCTAGCGGCCCTCCAAGCGGCCGGAGTCCGGGTCGGGCTGGGCGCGGACGGCGCGGCCTGCAACAATCGCCTGGATCCCTGGATGGAGATGCGACTGGCGGCGTTCAACCAGAGCGCGCTGCGGGGACCGGATACCGTCGACCCCGCGGCGATCCTGCGCCTGGCGACCCTGGGCGGAGCGGAGGCGCTGGGCCTCGCGGACGAAACCGGAAGCCTGGCCCGCGGCAAGTCGGCCGATCTCGTGGTGCTCGATCCGACCGGCGACCCCGGAGCGGCACCGGGCCCGCTCCCGGAGGAGGACCCGGCCGCCTGGATGGTCTATGCAGGCTCCGCGGCGCTCGTCCGCGAGACGTGGGTGCGGGGCCGGCCCGTCTTTCGCCGGGATGAGGAATCCAAGTGGTATGCCGACCAGGGAGCGCGCATCGCCGAAGCCCGTGCGGGACTGCTGGATCGGGCCGGGCTCTCCGCGAAGCGACGCCCCCCCGCCGGGACCGTCCCGAAGGCGGCCACCAGCCCCCGGTCGCGATGAGACAGAAGTGATCGTCCGAAAGTGCCGATGGAGCCAGAAAAGAGAACCCCAATGAACGTTCCGTCCAGCTTGATCCACGATCTTCCCAAGACCGATCTGCACTGCCACCTCGATGGCTCGCTCCGTCCCGCGACGCTTCTCGAGCTCGCGCGCAGTCAGGGCGTGACGCTGCCCAGTGACGATCCCGAAGAGTTGAAGTCCCATCTGACGCCGCCTCCCGGGGGCGATCTCGTCGACTATCTCGAGCTCTTCGACCTGACCTTGTCGGTGCTCGATACCGAGGACAGCCTCTCCCGGGTCGCCTTCGAGCTGGCGGAGGATGCCGCGCGGGAGAACGTGCGCTATCTCGAGGTGCGGTTCGCTCCCAACCTCCACCAGAAGCGCGGGCTCACGCTCGAAGCGATCCTCGATGCCGTCCTCGCCGGCCTGCGCCGCGCCGAGCGGGAGTATCGCATCCGCACCGGCGTGCTCCTGTGCGGCATCCGTCACATCGACCCCAAGGTTTCCCTCCGACTGGCGGAGCTCGCGGTCGCGTACAAGGGACGCGGCGTCGTGGGGTTCGATCTCGCGGGTGCGGAGAAGGACTGGCCGGCCAAGGACCATCTGGAGGCGTTCTATCTCATCCGCAACGAGAACATCAACGTCACCGTGCACGCGGGCGAAGCGTTCGGCGCGCCCTCCATCCACCAGGCGATCCACTACTGCGGCGCGCACCGCATCGGTCACGGGACCCGGTTGCGCGAGGACCCGGACCTGCTCAACTACGTCAACGATCACCGCATCGGCGTCGAGGTGTGCCTCACCTCCAACCTGCAGACGGGAGTCGTGGGATCGTTCGAGGAGCATCCGTTCCGGGACTACTTCAATCGCGGGCTGCGGGTGAGCCTCAACACCGACAATCGTCTGATGTCCGGAACGAGCGTGACCCAGGAGATCATGCTCGCGATCGAGACCTTCTCGCTGAGCTTGGCCGACGTCCGCAAGATCCTCATCCACGGGTTCAAGAGCGCCTTCCTTCCCCACGCGGAGAAG
>JAGQHR010000295.1 GCA_020431745.1 Candidatus Eiseniibacteriota bacterium | reverse complement strand
GCGTTCGTCTCAATGGCATCGTCTGCGGAGACGAGGAAGCCGCGTCCGCCAAGCTGGGCGAGCTCCGCAAACGCGGCCTCGCGAGCTTCGCGGTCACGCGCCGGGAACCCTGACCGACGATCCCTTCCGACCGGGGCCGGTTTCTTGCTGAGCCGCCTCCGTGGTACGATTTTCGTCGCTGCCCAGAGCCCGCCGGCGGATCCATCGCCAGCATCGACATCGGTCCCGACCGGGGTGACCTACGTCCCGGCCAGGCCCCACTCTGCGGAGGAATCGTGACTACACGTCGTTTCTGGGACGCGCGTCCCGCCGATCATGCCTTCTCCCCCCGGATCCTCGCCCAAGCTCTGGGCCTCTTGGGCACCGCCGTGGGACTGGCGCACGCAATCAGCCTCCCCATCCAGATCGACGGCACGTACGACGACTGGACTTCCGAGGCGATCGAGACCACCGATCCCACGGGAGACGACGGCAGCTCGGGCATCGACTTCACTACCCTGTGGATCGCGAACGATGAGCAGCGGGTCTTCCTCCGCTTCGACACGACCGCGGAGGTGCAGGGGGACGAGGGACAGGACATCACGCTCGGTCTCGACACCGATCAGGATCCCAACACAGGTCAGCCGATGGCCGGTGTCGGAGCCGAGCTGGTCTGGAACCTCGGTTCCCGCAGCGGCACATTCTATGGATCCGGCGGACCGCAGCCGGTCGATCACGCGACCCTGGGTCTGCTGTTGGGACCGACCGTGAGCGACGTGCAGCTCGAGCTCGCGTTCGCGCGGGATGCGACGGTGGGCGGAGAACCGCTCTTTCCCGGTCCGCGATTCGACGTCGCGGTGCGAGACGGCGGCGGCGGCGACACCATGGTCCTGAGCGGCGCCGGATATGCATTCGCGCAGGGCTCCCAACCGGCGACTCCGATCGCGCTCGATCGCGCCGCTCCCGACGACGTGCGGATCGCGGGTTACAACATCCAGAGCGACGGGCTCTTCGACGGGAATGGAGCCCGCCACGCGGCCCTGGGGCGCATCTTCGCGACGGTGGATCCGGATCTCTGGGTCATCTGCGAGGTCTGGAATCATGGCGCCTCGGAGGTCGCGGCGGTCGTCGAACAGCTGCTTCCGAGCGGGCCGGGCGAGTCGTGGTCGGCGATCAAGCTCGACTCGGGCAACGTCATCGTGACCCGACTTCCCGTCCTCGACTCCTGGCTCATCCTGCCGGGGGCGCGCCTGACGGCGGTGCTCGTCGATCTCCGCCCGGCCTATGACTCCGACCTCCTGGTCGTCGCGAACCATTGGAGCTGCTGCACCGCAGACCAGAACCGGCAGGAGCAGGCGGACGCGCTGGTTGCCTTCCTGCGAGACGCCCGGACCCCCGGCGGCCGTCTCGACCTCGCTCCGGACACTCCGATCTTCGCTGCCGGAGACTTCAATCTGGTGGGGTGGCGGCAGCAGCTGGAGACGCTCGAGACGGGTGACATCGTGGACGAAGGCACCTACGGCCCCGACTCTCCGCCGGACTGGGACGGGAGCGACTTCGACGACATCGTCGCCCGTCACCCCGAGGCCCGCCTCACCCACTCCTGGCGCGACGATGGATCCAGCTTTTATCCCGGCAAGCTCGACTACGTGTTGCACACGGGGAGCGTGTCCGAGGTGGATCGTTCCTACGTCCTCGACACTCGCGACATGACAGCCGGCACATTGGCTCTCTACGGACTGAACGCGCAGGACACGCCCTCCGCGAGCGACCACGCTCCGCTGGTCGTCGACTTCCACCCGCTCTCCGATTCCAGCGGAACGGGCGAGGTACCGCCCGCGTCCGGCTCCCGTTGGATCCACATTCGGACGCGCGTGCCCAACCCGTTCTCGGATCGGGTCGAGATCACCTACGAGCTGGCGGGTGACGCCCGGGTCGATGCGGACGTCTTCGATCCGCAGGGCCGAAAGGTAGCAAGCCTGGCTCGGGCCGCGTTGGTCTCCGCCGGGGCCCATCACGTCGTCTGGGACGGACGGGACGCGCAGGGCGCCGAGGTCGTCGCCGGACGGTACCTGGTCCGCCTGCGCACCGATCAGGGGACCGCCTCGAGCTGGGTAACCGTGCTGCGTTAGCGATTTCACAAACGCTGCGGGGTTTCACGAAAAGCCCACGCCGGTACCGGGCGGCAACTGCCGGCGGTTCCAAGCGTTCCCATGGGACGCTCAAGATCCGGCCCGGAACGACCGATCTCCTCCGCCAAGCGGCTCGCGAGGCTGGCTCGCGACCGACCAACGCCTTGGGCGATCGGAGGGCGCGGTGGTTTCGACTTCTTCCCGCATGGTTCCGCAGAAACGGATCGTCTCGACGACGGTTCCCTCGCAGCCAACGGCGGCCGCCCTTCCGTTGCGTCGATCGCTGATCACGACCGGGCTCGCGTTCATGATCGCGGTCGCGGGATGTTCCTCGAAGACCGAGGAAGCGAAGTGGAGCGGGGACGCGAAGGATCTCGTCACCCTCGCCACGCAGATTCCGCTCTATCCGGGAGCGCGGGCCGAGGATGCGATGGGCTCGGACCTCTACGGGGACACCAAGGACGCACACATGAAGGGGATGGCAGTCTGGTTCACGACCGAGGGAACCTTCGATGAGATCGCATCCTGGTATGACGAGCGACTCGCCGGGGCCGGAGTGGAGGAGCTGGATGACGGAGCCCTGCAGTACACGGTGAGTCCGGAGGGCGGCCTTCCGGGCGAGACCATCGGCGTGGTGGTCGAAGAGGACGGACGGTTCCGCGTCTTCGAACGCCTGAAGGCGAACCGCTCCCGAACCTGAGCCGACCCCCTTGGACGCGCCGGGTTCGCCGGTTCAGCTGCGGTAGGGTTCGCTCGGACCGAAGATCCGGCAGTGGAGATGCGACGCCACGCAGTAGCCGGTCGTGAGGTGGACCAGCCGCAGCAGGACGAGGAACGCGCCGAGAACATCGACCCACCCACCTCCCCCGATCGTGTAGCCGATCGCGAGCGCGAGGACCCAGACGGCGGAGACGAGAAACGCGAACCGCCGGGGCGCGGGATAGGGCGGCAGGGTGGGCGCCCCGGTCCGGCGGCGCACCCCTCGGTTGTAGAACACGTCGAACGGATGCCCGCGGGTGATCGCTCCCATCAGGCAGAACGGGACCAATCCGAACAGAACCCAAGGGGACTGGAGCAACACCCCGGCGGCGGTCCAGACCAACGAGACGCCGGGCGCCAGACGAAGCCAGGGTTCGATCTGGGCCAGCACCGAGTCGGGGATTTCCCGATAGCCCTCGGTCTCCAGACGCCGCCGCGCCGAATCCGGTAAACGCATCATCGGATCTCCTCTCTCCCGACCGCGGCCGCCCGGGACGGTCCCGGCAGGCGCTTCGGGCGGGATCGGGTCGATCCCCAATGCGCCATCGGGGTGCCCGGACTGCCACGAAAAAACCGTGTCGGTTTCTTCCCTCCTCCTGCGTATTGACCGTCGAAAGCCGGTTGCGGATCGACCGCTGCGCGCCGGCTGATCCGAACGCGCCGAGGGAGGAGAAGCGGTGCTAGATTGGTGCCACCATGACCGACGACACGCCCCAGCCCCATCTCGACGCCGAGACCGGCGCCGATGCGTTGATGGCGGAGCTCTATACGGAGCTGCGCAAGCTGGCGCGCGCGCGCATGGCCTTCGGCGCCGCGGGGCCGACGCTCCAGCCGACCGCACTCGTGCACGAGGTGTACCTGCGTCTCTCGAGCGATCGCTCCGGTCCGTGGCAGAATCGGGCCCACTTCTTCGGAGCAGCGGCCATCGCGATGCGTCGGATCCTCGTCGAGCAGGCGCGACGGAAGCGCTCCGCCAAGCGGGGCGGCGGGCAGGCCAACCTCGATCTCGACGAGATCGACGTCGCGTTGGAGACGCCCGAGGTGGATGTCCTCGCCCTCGATCGGGCCCTGCAGCAGTTGCAGGAAGACGATCCGCGCAAGGCGACGATCGTTTCGTTGCGATTCTTCGCCGGGCTGGAACGCGAGGAGATCGCGGATCTGCTCGGCGTTTCCGTGCGCACGGTCGATCGCGAGTGGAAGTACTGTGTGGCCCGGTTGCATCGGGATCTCCAGGCAGATGCGGACGAATCCTCGGACCCGCCCCGGTCGACGCCAAGGGCCGGGCAGGGTGAGGCGCATGACGACTGATCGCACGCGCCGCGCGAGCGAGATCTTCCAGAACGCGGCGGAGCTTCCGGAGTCGGAGCGGGAGGCGTACCTCGAAGCGGCCTGTGCCGGCGACGCCGCGTTGGACGCGGAGGTGCGCTCACTCTTGCAGCACCTGCGGGCGGCCGACACGTTCCTGGAGCGTCCCCCGGTCCGCCTCGCACCGTCGGGAGTCCGCCTCGACGACCCGAACCAGGTCGGTCCCTACCGGATCCTCCATCGCATCGGCGAGGGCGGGTTCGGCATCGTCTACGCGGCGGAGCAGAGCGTGCCGCTGCGGCGGCGCGTCGCGCTCAAAGTGATCAAGGCGGGAATGGATACCGCCGCCGTCCTGGCCCGCTTCGATGCCGAGCGGCAGGCGCTGGCCCTGATGGATCATCCGAACATCGCGCGTGTCCTCGACGCCGGCGCCACGGAGCAGGGACGTCCCTATTTCGTGATGGAGCTGGTCAAGGGGGAACCGCTCACGGAGTACTGCGATCGGCACCGTCTCACGGTCGAAGAACGGCTCCGGCTGTTCAGCCAGACCTGCCTCGCGGTGCAGCATGCCCACCAGCGCGGGATCATCCATCGCGATCTCAAGCCGTCGAACATCATGGTGACGGTGGTCGACGGGCACCCGGTCCCCAAGGTGATCGACTTCGGAGTGGCCAAGGCGACGTCGACCCATCTGACCGATCACACGTTGATGACGTTGCAGGGACAGATGGTGGGAACGCCGGCCTACATGAGCCCGGAGCAGGCCGAGCGGACCGGCCTCGACGTCGACACCACGACCGACGTCTACTCCCTGGGCGTCATCCTCTACGAGCTGCTCTCCGGGCATCTGCCGATCGACACCGATCAGCTGAAGCGCGCGACCCCCGAGACGGTCTCCTCGCTCCTGCGCAACGTCGAGCCGTCGCCGCCCAGCTCGGCCTTGACGCGGGTGACGGATCGGACGCTCAAGATCGCCCATC
>JAGQHR010000294.1 GCA_020431745.1 Candidatus Eiseniibacteriota bacterium | reverse complement strand
AAGCGTGCGCGGTCCTTGTAGAACTGGGCGAGAAACGGGTTCTCCTCGACCGCTTCGAGGACGATCCCCGCCTCCAAACGTTCGGCGAGGGCGTGCGTCAGGGTCGTCTTCCCGACGCCGATCACCCCCTCGATCGCGATGAATCCGCTCACGGACCGCCCTCCGCCCCGGTCTGGGCGTCGTCGTGGTGGCACGGCCCCGCCCGGTGCCTCCAGGGATAGGCGTTCGCCACCGGTTCGGCCAATTCGAGACACCCGTAAAGGCAGGTCTCGCCCGGTTCGGTGTCGAGCGCCGCCAGGAGCTCGGAGACCGTCTCCCGGAATCCGGGAGGACGCCAGTTCGGATCCAGCTCGCACAAGGGGACCAGGACGAACGGACGGTGATGGAGACGGGGGTGCGGGAGCGTCAGGTCCGGCTCCTCCGCCCGCAGATCGTCCACCGCCAGGAGGTCGAGATCGCAGGTCCGGGGACCCGAGCGCTCCACTGGAGAACGCCCCAGCCGGCGCTCGACCTGCTGGAGCAGCTGGAGGAGCGCTCGCGGCTCGAGCGGCGTCTCCGCGTGGACCACGGCGTTGATGTAGAGCGGCTCGTCACGCCCGTGCTCGGGCAGCGTCTCGTAGAGATGCGAGACCGCCAACGGCGAGACCCCGGCTTCCGCGAGCAGGGCCACCGCCCGCGCGAGCAGGTCCGCCCGATCCCCCAGATTGCTCCCGAGTGCGATCCAGACGTGCTTCATCGGCCTCGATCCAGGCTCACCTCGACGTGGTCGAGATGGGCATCGAACGGGAGACTCCGCTTCCGGAGGCGGATCCGCACGCGCGCGACCTTGGGGTACTTCGCGAGGAGGGCATCGGCGAGGTCCTGCGCCATCGACTCGATGAGATGGAACTTGCGCGACTTGCTGACCGCGGTGAGCACCGCGTAGGCCTCGGAGTAGTCGACGGTGGCGCTCACCCGATCCTCGCGGGCCGCGACCGAGAGATCCAAGTAGAGGTCAACGTCCACCAGGACCTTGTTGACGCCCTCTTTCTCCCACTCCGTGACACCGAGCCGGGGAAACAGAGTCAATCCCTTGAGCCGAAGCCGATCCACGCGCCCCCTAGTTCTTCCTGCATGAGCGATCCGCGTCTTCCTGTCGACGGCGCTCTGGCCTGGCCACCTCCCGGGGCTGGGTCCGTTCGGGAGAGCCCCTTACGCGGGGGCCGCTCCTTCGTCCGCGCCTGGACGATCGGCCACGAGGGTCTCCGTCGTCAAGATCAACGCCCCGATCGACGCAGCATTCTGCAGTGCGGCGCGGGTCACCTTCAAGGGATCGACGACGCCCGCGGAAAAGAGATCCTCGATTCGTGCGCTGTGGGCGTTGAATCCACGGGAGCCCCGGGAGCGGAGGACGCGGCTGAGAACCTCTCCGCCTTCGAAGCCGGCATTGTCCGCGATCGTGCGGATCGGAGCCTCCAGTGCGGCCTTGACGATCTTGATTCCGACGATTTCGCCGGCATTGGCTCCCTCGAGCCGGTCGAGGACCCGGGCGGCCCGCAGCAGTGCGACCCCTCCGCCAGGGACGATCCCCTCCTCCATGGCGGCGCGGGTCGCGGCCAGCGCATCCGCCACTCGCGCCCGACGCTCTTCGGCGGCCAGGGGCGTCACTCCGCCGACCTCCAGGATCGCGACCGCCCCTTGGAGCCGGGTGAGCCGCGAGCGGAGCCCTTCCCGTTCGAACGAGGAGGCCTGCTCCAGCTGATGCCGGAGCTGGACCATCGACTCCTCGATGACGGACGGCTCTCCGCCGCCCCCGATCAGGGTGGTGCCGGTGCTCGTGACCACGGCGTGCTCGACCCGGCCCAGATCCGCGGGACCGGACTGTTCCAAAGTCATTCCGGCCTCCCGGCTGATCACGGTCGCGCCGGTGAAGAGCGCGAGATCCTGGAGAATCTCGCTGCGGCGGGCGCCGGAACCGGGCAGACGCACCGCCACCACGTCGAGGCTGCCCCGCAGGCGGTTCATGACCAGGGTCGCCAGCGCCTCGCCCTCGACCTCGTCCGCCAGGATGAGGAGCGGGCTCTCGTGCTCCGCGGCGTCCTGCAGCACGCCCATGAGCTCGCCGAGATCGGCCACCTTTCGGTCGGTCAGGAGGACCCGCGCATTCTCCAACACGGCGGACATGCTCTCGGGGTCGCTCACGAAGTAGGGCGAGAGGTAGCCCTGCTCGAGTCGGAAGCCCCGATTGAGGCGGAGTCGGAGATCCGCGTGCGGCGCCTCCTCCACGGTGACGGTCCCCGTCTCCCCCACGGCCTCCAAAGCCTCGGCGATCCGGGACCCGATCTCGGCATCCCCCTTGGCGGCCAGCGTCGCCACCTGGGTCCAGCTCTCGCGATCCCGCACCGGACGCGATTGCCGGCGCAGGGATTCGACGACCTTCGCCGTCGCGCGATCGATCCCCCGGCGTAGATGGACCGGATTCGCTCCCTCCGCCACCGCCAGCAATCCCTGGGAGACGATGGCCTGGGCCAGGATGGTGGCCGTCGTGGTTCCGTCCCCGGCCACCTCCTGCGTCTTGCTCGCCACCTCTCGCAGGAGCTGCACGCCGAGGTTCTCGTAGGGATCGCCCAGCTCGATGTCGCCGGCGATGGTCACCCCGTCGTTGGTGAGCACGGGAGAGCTGTCGGGACGATCGAGGATCACGTTGCGACCGGTGGGACCGAGAGTCACCTTCACCGCGTCAGCCATCTGATCGACGCCTCGCTGGAGCGCACGGCGGGCCATGTCATCGAAACGGATCATCTTCGCCATCTGGGTTCGTCTCCTGGAAGCGCACGGCGGCTCTTCCGGTAGCGGTGCCAGCGTCCCTCGGCGCCCGCGGGATCGGTCCCCCCGCGGAAACGCCCTCCTGCTTTGTGGATCGGCGGATCCCGGGGACATCCTTCGGCCGCAGGAGCACCCCCGAGGGATCCGGACCGCCGCGTACGACATAGGCACATTCCAACGCGATGCATGATCCGGTGTACCCGGCGGCGGTCGAATCGTCCCCGGTCTTCTCAATCCCAGACGAACCGTCGGAAGGGCAGGTTGGGCGCCAGGTCGCACCAGGAGATCTGCTAGCGGGCGCGTCCTTCGAGGATCCGGAGGCCCTGCAGGGTGAGGGCGGGATCGGAGCGACCGATCATCGTGGAATCGCGCGCGACGGTCTCCGCCAGGCCACCGGTCGCGATGATGACCGGGTCGCCCGGTACTTCCTGGGCGATCCGACCCAGCAGTCCGTCGATCTGGCCGACGGCTCCGAAGTAGACCCCGGACTGGAGACATTCGGTGGTCGTCCGGCCGACCGCGCGTTCGGGGCGCCGGATCTCCACCTTGGGAAGCCGCGCCCCTCGACGAAAGAGCTCCTCGGCCGAGGTCACGAGCCCGGGGGCGATCGCGCCACCGACGTAGCGCGGCCCCGGGAGCACGACGTCGAAGTTGGTGGTGGTGCCGAGGTCAACGACGATCGCGGGGGTTCCGTAGAGCTCCGCGGCCGCGACGGCGTTCGCCACCCGATCGGCGCCCACGGAATCGGGATCCGGAACATCGAGCGAGATCCCCCGCATCATGCTCGCACGCACGACCACGGGGGTGATCGCGAAGAGCTTGCGCACGACCTCTTCGTAGACCGCGGTCAGGGAGGGGACCACCGAGGCCATCACGACCCGGCGCGAGCGCTGGATCCGCGCGTGATACGGTTCGAGCAGATGCGCTACGACCGGCACCAGCTCGTCGGCGGTGCGGGCGGCATCCGAAGACAGCCGGAACTGGGCGGAGAGCTTCGCGCGCGCGAACACCCCGAGCGAGGTGTGCGAGTTACCGACGTCGATCGCCAGGACATCGGAGGCACGCCCGGTTGGACGCGCTGCCGTCTTCTTCGTCATGCCGTTCCTCCGGGATCTCTCGTCTCTTCACCCTGCCGCGCGGCCGGCGGAGCCACTCCACCGCCCGCACGCAACGCTGGAGGTGTCGCCGCTTCCCCGGCCGGGGTCGACTCCGCAGCGGCCCCCTCCCCCAGCGCGCGATCCTTCTTGCGCCCACGGGACAGGAAAAGCGAAAGGAGGATCGAGAGGAAGTAGAGCACCACGATCGGCGCGGCCAGAATGAGCTGGGACGGACCGTCGCCCGGCGTCGCGACCGCCGCCACGATCAGGATGATGACGATGGCGTGTCGCCACTTGCTCCACAAGAAGCGCGGGGTGACGAGATTGATGATGGTGAGGAGCGCGACCACCAGAGGTAACTGAAAGAGGATCCCGCAGGCCATCGCGAGCTTGATGATGAAGTCCAGCAGATAGTCGACGGTGATGTTGGCGACGACGTGCGTGGTCGAGAACCCGGTCAGAAGCTTGACCATCATCGGCGTGAGCACGAAGTAGCTGAACGCGACTCCGCTCAAGAAGAGCACCGTCGAGAAAACCACCATCGGCATGACGATGCGGCGCTCGTGCTGGAGCAATCCGGGCACGACGAAGCTCCAGATCTGGAACATCACGAACGGCAGCCCGATGAGGAGGCCCAGGAGGAGCGAGATCTTGACCCGGGCCATGAACGCTTCCATCGGACGGATGAACTGCGCCGACCCGACGTGCTGCACGACCATCCAGTCGATGACGGTCCCGGAAAAGGCATAGACGGCGATCGCGCACACGACGATCGCGCCGAGGCTGCCCAGGATGACTCGGCGCAGCTCCTCGAGATGCTCCAGAAACGGCATCTCGCGATCGGACCGACCGGTGATTTTGGAAAGGATGCCCATGGGGTCCCGCGGGATCAGAGCGCTCCGGCCGGATCCTCCGTACGCGCCATCTCGGGACCGAGATCCGGCATCTCCTGCACGTCCGCTCCGTTCAGACGGACCGAGACGACCTTGGAGATCCCCGGCTCCTCCATGGTCACGCCGAACAGGTTGTCCGCCACCTGCATCGTCTTCTTGTTGTGCGTGATCATGATGAACTGGGTCCGCTGGGCCATCTCCTGCAGCATCTCGAGGAAGCGATCGAGGTTCGCATCGTCGAGCGGCGCGTCGACCTCGTCGAGCAGGCAAACCGGGCTCGGCTTGATCAGATAGAGCGAGAAGAGGAGCGCGATCGCCGTGAGGGCCCGCTCTCCGGTCGACAGAAGACGGATGGACTCGAGCCGCTTGCCGCG
>JAGQHR010000293.1 GCA_020431745.1 Candidatus Eiseniibacteriota bacterium | reverse complement strand
CGCTGCGCCAAGCGAGCGCGGCGGGATTCCACCAGTTGGCGGTCGCATCATCGGGCAGCGCGACGAAGGCGCGCCCCATGCCGTCCGCTCTCGCACCGGGGGTGATATTGAGTGATTGGGCGCCCGAGGTCTGTGCGGCGACCTCCCCGTGAGCGAAAGCGACAGCCAAGAGCCCCGCCAGCACCGCCAGTCCGAGTTGTCTCATGGAACCAAGTACCTCCTCCGGTGTCGTTTGGGTGTCCCCTGCGAATTGCGTCCGCCCGTCTCCACAACGAGTCAGAACCCGAGCCCTCCGGCTCGGTTCCGCCGTCGGATCGCTTCTTCGGGGAACGGACCTCCCCCGGCGGTTCATCACACCAGTAGGTTCCGATCCCCCACTCCGAGGGTCAAGGGAAACCTTGTCGGTCCGGATAGATCCTCGCCGAACGTCGAATCTCGGCGCGCTCGGGTCCACATCCGACCGGCAAAGGGATCCTACCCGGCCGGGGTCCCCATCACGGAATCCGCGTACGCCTCCCTGGCCCGGCGGACCTTGGTGTCCTGCGGATGTCGGGCGAGCCAGGTGTCGAGAACCTCCAACGCACCGGCATGATCCTGATCGACCTGCCAGAGATGTTGGAAGAGCGCGCGGTGCAGCTCCCAATCCTCGGAACAGCGCGTGAGTCCCAGTCGATAGACCCCGACCGCATCCCCGTTCTTTTCCTGCAGCTCGAGCGCCTCGGCCAGAAGCTGGAAGATGCGTGCGTCGGCGTTACCCGTATCCACCATCCAGCGGAATTCCTTTTCCATTTCGGGATAGTTGCCGACCCGCCGGTAAAGGATACCCAGCGAATAGTGGACCGCGGGCGCCTGCGGAGAGACATCGCGCGCGCGCTCGGCGGCATCGACCGCCCGCTGGAGGTGCCCGCTGGAGAGCAGCTCCTGGGCGATTCCGAGATACGACGCCGCGTAGTTTTGGACCAGACGCGTCGCGTTGTCGTCCTTATAGACCTTGGAGTCGGCCGACCCATCCCGGACGATTCCTCGATACCGGTAGGTGTGCTCGAGTAGATCGAGGCTGGCGTCGACGTCGACCCTCTCCTCCTTCCCCTTGGGCTCCTCGATCTTCATCACGATGCCCTTCTGCACCAGGCGGGGATCCAGCCCCATGTGATCAGGAACCGTGAGCGCCAGATAGAGCGGACGCTTCCCGTACTCCCGCTCGACGATCCGCGCCACGGCGATGTCCTTCGCGAGCTGGGGCACTTCGTAGCTCCGCACGTAGGGCGCGAGCCCATACGCGTTGAGGAAGTCGTCGAGTCGCGAGCGGGAGACCTGGCCCGCTTGGAAGGCCGCGAACCACCCCGAGAACATCGCGATCTCCGGAAGGTCCTTCTCCGGCCAACCCAGATCGATCGAGGGCTGGTCCACCATGAGCTGCTTCATGTACCAGTCGGTGTTGAGCAGGCTCAGATTCACCACCCGGACGTCCTTGCGATAGTCCTCGACCTGCTGGAGGTACCAGAGCGGAAAGGTGTCGTTGTCCCCGTTCGTGAAGAGGATCGCTTCCGGCTCGAGCGAGCTGAGGACGTTGTAGGCGAAGTCGGAGGCGACGTAGAAGTGCGTACGATCGTGCGAGTGCCAGTAGGCGCGGAGCGTTCCGAACGGAAGCGCGACCAGCACCAGGCTCATCAGACCGATCGCGAGGGCGCGCGACCGGGAGGCCGCCTGGGCCAAACCGGCGCGCATTTCCTCCAGCAGCACGGCGGATCCCAACCCGATCCAGATCGTGAAGAACTGGAAGGAGGCGACGAAGAAGTAGTCGCGGTCCCGGACCTCCTCGGTGCGGAAGTTCAGATAGAAGACCAGTCCCAGGGACGTGATCAGATAGGTGACGAAGAGCAGCACGAAGCCGCGCCGATCACGCACGGCGTGTCCGACCGCGCCGACCAGTCCGATGACGTATGGCAGCAGGAGTCCGAGGGCAGCGGGAGCCAGCCCCGTGTAGTACTGGTCGCGCGCGTAGTCCCAGAAATGCCGGGTGAGCTGGACCGCGAACGGCGCCTTCCTCACCAGAAAGGGATTCGGCGGCTTGTACTGATCCCGGATCAGCATCTTCCAGAGCGCATCCCAGTTGCTGGGATCGGCCTCGTTGATGGCCGGGTTGAGGTGCGCTCGAATCATCAGGTAGGCGTGGGTCGAGATCCCGAGCACCGCGGCGATGCAACACCAGGTCAGGATGCCGCGCGCCCCGAGCGATGGATGGAGCGGTCGCACCAGAGAGAGCAGAGACGCCAGCGCCACGATACCGAGGAGCGGAACCCAAATCTTCCACCCGAGGATGGTGAGCAGGGCCGGGTGCAGCATGATGAGTAGGCCGGCCACGAAAAGCGCCCCCAGAACCCCCTCCCCGAAGAGCCGACGCTCCACGAGCAGAGCGAACAGAACGATCCCGGGCAGGACCAGGAACGTCCCGAGGTGGATCCCCATGGCCAGACACAACAGATAGAAGAGGAGGATGAAGAGTCCGGCCCGGCTCCGGCGATCCCCCGGACGAGCCCACCGCAGGACGAGCCAGAGGCACAGCGTCATGATCAGGTTCGAGAGCGCGTAGACCTCCGCCTCGATCGCGTTGTCCCAGAAGGTCCGACTGAAGGCGGTGAAGAACGCGGCGACAGAACCGGCGACCCAGGCGATCCAGGGGGACGGAGCCCGCTCTCCCGAGGCGCGGTTGCCCTCGGAGCTGCGCTCGGGGTTGAAGAAGGCGCGATAGAGCTCGAGCGTGACAAGGAAGGTGAAGGCCGCAGCGACGCTCGAGGCCAGCGCCGAGAGGTAGTTCACCCGCGTGGCGATCGAGGCGATCGGAATCATCGACATCACGCGTCCGATCAGCACATAGAGCGGCGTGCCTGGGGGATGTGGAATCCCCAGGGTGTACGACGTCGCGATGAACTCACCGCTATCCCAGAACGGACAGGACCGGGTGACGGTCAGGATGTAGACGATCTGTGTGACGATGAAGACCAGACCTGCGCCCCACAGGTCGATCCCGCCACGCCGCAGCCTCATCCCGGATCTATCGGTATCCAACGGTGCCTCTCTCCCTTCCCTTCGGTGGGAACGCGCACCTTACTCCACGCCGGCCGTCGACGCGATCATCGAGACACGACCAACCGCTGGATCCGGCTGCGGGACGCCCCCCCGGAGACGGGACGCGCCGTCACCTTGTACAGGTACACGCCGTTGGCCAGGCGGTCGCCGTCCTCGTCGTGCCCGTCCCAGGCGATTCCGAAGCCCGCGAACTGATCGGGAGTCACCCGCGTCTCGGCGAGGTGGGCGATCTTCCGGCCGGAGAGCGTGAAGATCGCCACATCGACGTAGGCCTCCTCGCTGAGATCTCCGAGGAAGTGCGTCCCCCCCGCAGTCGGATTGGGAAGGTTGAAGACCCGGTCGAACGCGAACCCCGAGTCGCCGGTCCCGGAAAGAACGAACGAGTGGCGGAGCGCGGATCGATTGTTGAGGTTGTCCGAGGCCTCCAGCACCGCGTCGTATCGATGCCCCTCGACGAGCGAGCCCGGCAGCCGAATCTCGAGCTGCCCCGTCCGGTAGTCTTCGCCGAAGACGACCCGGGCCGAGATATCCTCGGCGAACAGCGGCTCTCCGGCGTCCTCCACGCGGAAGACGACCGCCCGGGACGGAACCAAGCTCGTCACGTTGACACCGCTGGAATCGAAGAGCGTCGCCGAGATCGTCGCCTCGGGAGGAACGAAGTCTCCGTCCTGGCCCAGCGTCCAGGTGAGCTCCGGCCCCGTCTGATCGTCAGAGGCCGGCGGAGGTTCCTCGGGAACGAACAGCGACGGGAGCGAGCCCGCGGCATCGGTGTCTCCGTCCTCCGCATAGACGTAGATCTTGGCGGGGCCGCGATCCCCGGTCCGCAGAGCGGTGGGGACCTGAAAGCGGACCGCCAGCTCGCCCTGATGCACGGCCGCGGTCCCCCGGAAGATCGGCACCCCGGAGAGCTCGTAGTCGGCGGAGCGATCGTCCGCCAACGGTCGCCGTGCGAGGGCGGAGTCGTAGACGTGCACGACGGCATCCCCGTCGAAATCCGTGCGTGTCTCGCCGGTGGCGTCGAGGACCCGTCCGCGGAGCTCCGTGAGCACACCGCGATGCAACGTGTCTCCCAAGGCCGAGCCGTCTGCGACCCGTTTCATGTCCAGCGCGATCGGTTCGTGGGCCGTCAGCAGCCGAACTGCGGGATCGCCATGGAGCGCGAAACGGCGTTGATTGATGCCCCCGTTCGGCAGATTGAGCTTGGCGTTCACCGCCGCCTCTCCGACCGGGCGGGACCGCGTGGCGTCGCGACCGGGGAAGGTCGCGAGGAAGAAGTTCTGGTTGACCTCGGAGTTGCCCTGGCTGGTCGCAACGGCGGAGGCGGAGAAGACGATCACCGCACCCCCGCCCCCGTGTCGGATCAGCCCTTCGGCCAGACTTTCACTGGACACGTCGTATTTTCCGACCGAGCAGGACGCCGTGAGGAAAAGGAAAAGGCGATTCGCGTTGGTCAGGCTCCCCACCGAGGAGAGCTCGAAGACCCGCTCATCGGCGATCTGGGTCTCCCCTCCGTGTCCGGTGTAGTTCACGACGAGCGTCCCCTCGTTCATCGAGTTGAGCAGCGCCGCCGCCGCCTCGGGCTTGTTCGTGTAGATACACTCCGCACCGTACTCCACCAGGTAGATCCGATCCCGTTCCAGGCTCATCGGGAAGATGGTGTCGGCGAGCAGCTCGGTCTGCCGCAGATGGGTCCAGAGGAACTGCGAGTCGGGTGTCGTGCCCTGGCACAGGTCGTCGGCCACCAACGTCACGCGGTCGCGCCAGGGCCCGAAGTCGGACTCGGTCTCGTAGCTGATCGTCTTGTCGACGACGATGCCGGCGTCGGATGCGGTCCCCACGGAGATCCGTCCGATATACAGATCCATCCCCTCGTCGTCGGGCCCGTCGAGCAGCGCGAAGAAGTCGTCCGACGAGAATCGTGGATCGTAGATCTGATTCACGTAGCCGCGATCGAAGTAGCGGTTGTAGGTCGGCACGAAGTCGCTGGGATCGGTCGTGACCTTGCCCCGGACATCGCGATGGGCGTCCCCCATCAGCAGCACGTACGCCGGACCGTCATCGCGATTCCCACCCGTCCAAT
>JAGQHR010000292.1 GCA_020431745.1 Candidatus Eiseniibacteriota bacterium | reverse complement strand
CTGGTCCGGGAACGAAGCGGTGTCCACCGACGCCCTCGATGCGGCGGCCTCGATTCGTCCGGGGACCGCTTTCAGCCAGGAGAAGCTCAACCAGGCGACGTCCGAGGCCTACAACCTCTATACGGAAAAGGGATACCTGCTCGAGCTCCAGATCATTCCGGAGACCCAGGTCGCCGGCGACACCGTTGATGTCTCGTTCGCGATCCACGAGGGCAATCCGTCGACCGTGCACGAGGTGCGGATCGTCGGAAACACCCGGACCCGCGAGCGAGTGATTCGGCGCGAGCTGACCCTCATCCCGGGCGGGATCCTGCGCCGTTCGGTTCTGCTGCGGAGCCATCGCGACGTGTTCGCGCTCGGTTTTTTCGAGGATGTCGGAGTCGACTACAGCCCGACCGGGGAAGGTTCCGACATCGACGTGGTCTTCCGCGTCAAGGAGAAGAGCTCCGGGACGGCCACGGCCGGGGCAGGCTTCTCCAGCGAGACCGGCCTCACCGGATTCCTGGAGTTCGGACACAACAACCTGTTCGGGACCGGCAAGGCGCTCAATCTGCATCTGGAGCGCGGGTCGGCCCGCGAGACCTACGACGTCTCGTTCACCGAGCCTTGGGCCTTCAACAGCCCGACCTCGCTCGGCTTCCACGTCTACAACACGATTCGCGATCTCGACATCTATGAGGAACGGCAGCGGGGATTCTCGCTCAACGTCGGCCGACCCTGGTTTTTCTCGAAGCCGGACTACACCCGCATCTTCATGAGCTACGAGCTGGAAGAAGTTCGCTTCCGGGACTTCCGCAATCTCGACGAAGCGAGCGAAGCGGTGTTGCGGGCCTCCGACGGAACGGCCTCGCGGTACACGATCTCGATGAGCCGGAACAGCACCGACAATCCGTTCTATCCGACCGCGGGGAGCCGGACCACGGTGCGGACCGAGTTCTCGGGCGGCCTCCTGGGCGGCAACCTCGACTACTACAAGCCGACCGTCGACCATCGCAACTACTTCGTGCCGTTCTGGAAGCCGACGGTGATGCTCCGGCACCGCTTCGGCTACGTGGGCAGCTATCGGCGGGGTGCCAAGGTGCCCGGTGCCGAAACCTTCCGCTTGGGAGGGACGCGCACTGACTATCTGCGCGGGTATGATGACTGGTACGTCGTTCCCGAGGAGAACATCCGGATCGGGTCCAGCGGGTCGGAGATTCGCTTCCCCGGCGGCAAGGTGTTCTACACCTTCACCACGGAGTATCAGTTTCCGATCGTCAACCCGGTCCACGGACTGTTCTTCTTCGATGCAGGAAACACCTGGAACTCTCCCCGCGATCTCTCCCTCAACGACCTCCAGAAGGGCGTGGGGATGGGGATACGCTTGGAGATTCCGTTGCTCGGAAACGTCGGGTTCGACTACGCCTATGGAATCGATCGCGGCAAGTGGCAGCCGCACCTGATCATCGGCCCCGCGTTCTGATCCAGACGCGCACTGATCCGGAAAGGAGTGGCTCGTCCATGAAGCGCATCCCGTGCGGACTCCTGTTCGTCCTGGCGATCTCGGTCCTCTTTGCCGGGGCGGCGCGGGCGCAGTCCGACGTCAAGATCGGATTCATCAACAGCGAGATCATCCTCCAGCAGTATGCGGGGACGAAGGACGCCGAGGCGACCTTCCGCCAGGACATCGAAAACTGGAATCGGGAGGCCCGGGCGCGCAAGAGCGAGACGGATCGCCTCTCCCAGGAGCTCCAGCAACAGTCGCCGATGTTGAGCGACGAAAAGCGCCGCGAGAAGGAAGAGGACTACCAGCGCCGGATCACCGAGTACGACAAGTTCGTGCAGAGCATCTGGGGACCCAACGGCCTGGTCGAGCAGCGCAACGAGGAAATCCTCCGTCCCGTCATCGCCCGGATCCAGCGGGTGTTGACCAAGCTGGCCGAGGACGACGGCTACGATCTCATCCTGGATGCAGCGGATGGGAATATCTTGTATGCTGACCCGTCTCTGGATCTGACGCAGACGGTTCTGGATCTCCTGAGCGCCGAAACGGCTCCCTGACAACAGGTTCCGCGGTCGTTCGGGAGCATGGACGGCCCGGGCGAGAGCGCTGATCCACCCGAAGACGGGCCCTCGTGGGCCCGTTGCTGCTCCGCGGCGTGACGCCGACGAAGGAATTCACCCCGTTCGGGCGTGCCCCGGACTCGGTGCCAGCGGGTGGGCGTCCTGCTTCCGGCCGGGATCGGGAGGATACGGACTTTGGAGCTGACCCTCGGCGAGTTGGCCGAGAAGCTGGGCACGCGCCTGCGCGGCGATGGCTCGGTGCGGATCGCGCGCGTTTCGGGCATCCGCGAAGCCGTCCCCGGCGACATCACCTTCGTCGCGAACACCCGCTACCTGGGCTATCTCAGCGAGACGCGCGCATCCGCCGTCATCGTCGGGGAGGGGGTCGAGAGCGGCGCGCTTCCCTCGCTCGTGAGCGCGGATCCGTACCGGTCCTTCCTGCAGGTGCTGCAGATCTTCTCGCGTCCTCCGGACCAGCCGCCGACCGGGATCGATCCCAGCGCGATCGTTTCTCCCAACGCGCAGCTCGGTGAAGGGCTCGCCATCGGTCCCCACGTCGTGATCGAAGATGGAGTCCACATCGGCGACGGCACGGTGCTGATGGCCGGCTGCTACGTGGGGCCCCGTTCGCGGATCGGCCGCGGGTGTCGCCTCTATCCTCGCGTCGTCATCCGCGAAGACATCCAGGTCGGGGACCAGGTGATCCTTCATCCCGGCGTCGTCCTCGGATCGGATGGTTTCGGCTACGCCTTCGATGCCGGACAGCACCGGAAGATTCCTCAGATGGGACGAGTCGTCATCGAGGATGACGTCGAGATCGGGGCCAACAGCACGATCGATCGCGCGACCACCGGCGAGACCCGGATCGGTCGCGGCACCAAGATCGACAACCTCGTCCATGTCGCCCACAACGTGGAGATCGGACCGCTCTCGATCCTCTGTGCCCAGGCGGGAATCTCCGGCAGTACGCGGTTGGGCCGGGGTGTCACCCTGGCCGGTCAGGCCGGTCTGGTCGGACACATCGAGATCGGTGACGGAGCGCGGGTCGGTGCCCAGGGAGGCGTCACCAAGTCGGTGAAAGCGGGGGAGACGGTTTCGGGCTATCCGGCGACCAACCACGGTCGCGCGTCCCGGATGTACGCGGCCCTGCGTCACCTGCCGGATGCGCTGCGTTCCCTGCGAAACCTCGAGCAACGAATGCGCAAGCTGGAAGGAATGGGCAACGGTCACGATGCTCCCCGGCCCGCCGAGCCTTCCAAGAGGGACTCCGGGGCGAACGGCGGGGATCGATCCGGGCCGTTGGTCGCGCACCGCAACGACGAAGGACAGTCGGCATGAACCCCACGCTTCAGCACACGATCGCCAAGGAGGTCAGCTTCTCCGGGGTCGGCCTGCACACCGGATGCCGGAGCACGATCCGTTTCAAACCCGCCGCTCCGGACTCCGGTCTGACCTTCGTTCGGACGGACCTCGCGGGAGCTCCCAGCGTTCGGGTAGCCCCGGAGAATGCCCGGGAAGACGTCGGTCCCCTCCGCCGGACGATCCTGCGCGTGGGCGAGGCCGAGGTCCATACCGTCGAGCACATCCTGGGGACGCTCAGCGGACTCGGCATCGACAACGCGCTCATGGAAATCGACGCGTTGGAGGTGCCGGAGCCCGCGGATGGAAGTGCTCGGGCGTTTCTGGATGTCCTCCGGGAGGCCGGTCTGGTGGAGCAGGACCTCCCGCGGCGCTTCCTCGAGGTCGAGGTACCGGTCTCGTTCGAGGACGGTCCGATCAAGGTCGTAGCACTCCCGCACGACGGCTTCCAGGTCAGCTTCACCATCCAGTTCGACAATCCGCTCGTCGGGACCCAGCACATCAATCTGGAGATCAATCCGGAGACCTTCGCCTCGGAGATCGCCTCGGCCCGCACCTTCGCCCTCTACGAGGACGTCGAGAAGCTGCGCGCCGCGGGAATGATCCAGGGGGGAACGCTCTCCAATGCCGTCGTCGTGAAGGGGGACACCATCCTCAACGAGGACGGCCTGCGGTTCGCGGACGAGTTCGTGCGACACAAGGTGCTGGATCTGATGGGAGACCTGACGCTGCTGGGACGTCCTCTGCGGGGCCATGTTCTCTCGGTGCGGTCGGGACACAGCGCCAACGTGCGCTTCGTGAAGAAGCTGCATCAGGCGATGAACGGATCCGAGTACTTCGACGCCTTGCTCGATCGGGTCCACTACGACATCGGTGCGATCTCCCGGATCATGCCGCATCGCTACCCGTTGCTGCTCGTCGATCGGATCCTCTATCTGGAAGAACGCAAACGGGTCGTCGGGCTCAAGAACGTGACGATCAACGAGCCGTTCTTCGTCGGTCACTTTCCCGGGCACCCGATCATGCCGGCGGTCCTCATCGTCGAAGCGATGGCGCAGTGCGGCGGCGTGCTCCTGCTCAATACCGTGGACGATCCCGACAACAAGCTGGTGTACTTCATGGGCATCGACAACGCGAAATTCCGCCGGCCGGTGCTGCCCGGAGACCAATTGATCATGGATCTCGAGCTGGTGCGTCTGAAGACCCGGATCTGTCGGATGAACGCCCGCGGCTACGTTCGGGGGCAGTTGGTCGCGGAAGCGGAGCTCAGCTCCACCATCGTGGATCGTTGAACATGGACCATGCCGACGAGAACGTCTTCATCGATCCCTCCGCCCGAGTCGACCGCGGGGCCGAGCTCGGACGCGGCGTGCACGTCGGACCCTGGTGTTGGGTCGGACCGCAGGTACGGTTGGGAGACGGGTGCCGTCTCGATTCGATGGTCCGGCTGGATGGGGATCTCCGGATCGGCTCGGGCAATCACTTCCACCACGGTGCGGTCGCGGGCACGGCGCCGCAGGATCTCAAGTATCGGGGGGCGCCGAGCCAGGTCGTGATCGGGGAGGGGAACGTCTTTCGCGAATACTGCACGGTCAATCGTGCGACCGCGGAGGGCGAGGTCACCCGAATCGGCAGCTTCTGTCTCGTCATGGCCTACGCGCACATCGCGCACAACTGCGTGGTGGGCGATCACGTCATTCTGGCGAACTCCGCGAACCTGGCCGGTCACGTCGAGATGGGGGACTACGCCATCATCGGAGGCGTGACGCCGG
>JAGQHR010000291.1 GCA_020431745.1 Candidatus Eiseniibacteriota bacterium | reverse complement strand
ACCCCTCGCTCTCGGTGGTGCCGTACGGGTAGTACAAGCACCCCGGGTCAGAACCCAACTGAGGACAGACACGGAAGCGATAGAGACCCGGGGGCAGCCCGGACCACCAATTCGATCCGTCGTACTCCCGATCCTCCTCCGTCGAATAGAGCACTCCTTCGGCGGAGCGCGCACCCTCATGTTCGATCACGCGGGCATGGACGTACCCTCCCCGAATCAGAGGGAAGGCGATCACGGTCCGATCCGATGACGATGTGACGTCGATCCCGACGGCTGAGCGCTCCAGGGAGACGCCGGGATACCACTGATCCGCCCACCTTCGTGGCCACCCCGATTGGTCCTCGTAGGCATGGATCCGAACTGAACCCGGCGGAAGCCAGGCCAGTGGGATGCCCGCGTTTCCATTCGCGTCGAAGCGTCCTTGCTCTCTCTGAATCACCGTCCCGGTTTCATCGACCGCGGCGATCCACGCGGTGCGAGACGGCTCGCCGTCGGTCAGATCGACGCGCATCCCCCCGGTGGGTACGTCGACATCCGTAGACGACCCATCGGCAGCAATCACCGCAACCCTGGTTCTCGAGCCGCCCAGGCTCAAGGTCAGGACGTCGTCGATGTTGCCCGGATAACTGATCGTGTACACGGGCTCGGCCTCGGACGTCTCCGCATGGAGCGTTCCGAACGAAGTCGCGAGCGTCGGCTCATCCGGAAAGAAGGCGCTCCACCCCGGTGGGACAAGATGCACGCGCAGGGTCGTGGGCCGACCCAGTGCGTGTTCGAGGGTGAGGTTCTGGCCTGGTTCCGGTCGAAGCCTGGAGCCCTCCCAATCGAGGATCCGGTTGCCGCGGAATCGAAGCTGGATTGTGTAGGAACGCTGTGGCACCAGATCGACTTCGGGGAGCTCATTCGCGCCCGTGGTCAGGATGTGGGAGATCTGGAGGTCCGTTCCGATGAAGGAGGTCAGCAGGGTGTCCCCCGCAACCTCCGGAGGGGCTACGACCGTGAGGTGGATTGCGGCGAACGCGGCATCGAATCGGATCGTGCCGGCGGAGATTTGTTCGTACCAGGCGTTACCAGCGTGAGGGCTGCGAATGAGAAGCGTGGCGCTGCGGTATTGGCGTGCAAACGCATAGCGTCCCGTCGTGGATGTGTAGGTCGTGTCAGTGGCGCCTCCGTACTCCGGGGATTCGGCCACGCGAACGAAGGCTCCCGCCAGTGGAGATCCTCCCGCCGTCACGGTTCCCTGCAGAATGCTCGGGTCGTCCCCGTCACCCGCAGACGGCGAGGTGCCTGCGTCCTTCGAACACCCCGACAGGCCGAGAAGGAGGGAAAGAGCCAGCATGCTCACTGCGGCGGTGGACCGAGCTCTCAAAATGCCCCCGAAACACGACTGGTTTGCGACGCGAGCGCAAGAGTACCACATGCGATCGCCGACCGGTGCAGGATCCGGTCGGCGGGACACGTGTACGCGTGCGCACGCGCGGAGCCCCCCCCGATCAGGGGCAGTGGTTGGCGGAGATGAAGGCCGGTGCGAAGACGATCAGGTCGTCCAGCCCACCCGTCCGTCGTTGTCGTAGTCATGGCAGCCCGGGGGCGTCGCGCCGAGGAACTGGCTGGAAAACTCGACCAGATCCGCGAGCCCCAGCGAGTGATTGCCGCCCCCGCCGTCATAGTCCGGACTCTTCGCGGTGAACTGCCGTAGGAGAGTCGGACCGTTCCCCGCCCAGATTTCCACGTCGTTCGGAAGGCCGCCGCAACCACCGCCTTCCATCACAAAAACGACTTCACCCTGCAGATTGGTGATTCCGTTCATGACCTGCGTCGGGCATGGGATGTTCGCAGGATTGTTGAAGACGAGGAAGACCGGTTCGTTCGGCATGACCTGACCGGGGCCGCTGCGCACGGTGACCGTGACGACGCTGGCCGGGAGCGGCACGGGCACCGCTGGACAAAGTACGATCCCGGCCAGTGCGTCGGCCGGGACTGCCTGCGAGTCCACCACGGACGGGATCTGGGCGCGTGCGACTCCGCCGGAAACCACGAGCGCGAGGATGACCCCCACGATCCGGACGCGACTGCGGCGCGCGACAGCGGGCGTGCGGTAGTTGGACGGAAAAGACCGATCCGGGACCGTTTCGATGCGGGATGACGAGGTGTCGGAGAACACGCGATCTGCAGCGTGCATGGGATCCTCCTTTTCGAGAAGGGGAGCGGACGATCGCGCGAACCGACGTAGCCCGTCGTGCGCATGCGTCCGGCTGTGTGTCTCACTCCTCTAGGCGACGAAAAGGAAAGGGCGCCGACACGATTCCTGCGGGATCCTCCCTTCGGTAGGTCCCGGGCGGGCCGGGCGACCTTGGGTCGCTCGATGCTCGGTTCCTCCGGTTCTGTGGCTCACCCCAATGCGCGACGAAGCGACGGTGGCGGTGCCAGATTCCTCGTTCTGGCCATCCGGGTTGCGGTGTTTCCTAGCTGTCCGTATCCGGGTCCGCTGGTACCCTGGAATGTCGTCCGTTCGTGTGAATGGGCACGATCTTCGACTCGGAGGGCCGCCGATTGAGTCTCCCCGCGCTTGTCCGCTCCATCCCGATCCGGCTCGGGATGTTCTTCGTGCTCAGCGGCCTATCGTTCGGATGCGGTGAGCCAACGGAGCCGGACTCTCGACCGGGCCTGCACTGGATCGTCGAATCGACCGCAGAAGAGATTCACTCGATCGCGAGCTATGGAGGACAGTGGTTCGCGGTCGGTCCATCGGGGGGCATCTACGAGCTCCGGGACGGAGACTGGCGCCTAGTCGAGAGCGGTACCGACCAGATCCTCGTGGACATCTGGGGGAGCCAGGAGGCCGGTGTGTTCGCGGTGGGTACCCATGGAGCGTGCGTACACTACGACGGCACCTCATGGAGCGCGATCGAGACCGGGAGCGATGCCACTCTGTTGACCGTTTGGGGGTTCGGGACCGACCACGTACTCGCGGCCGGTGAACCGCGCGTGCTCCTCCGATACGACGGGACCTCGTGGTCCGAAGATCGCGTGGAGGCACTGAGAGACTGGGTGGTCGCGCTCGGGGGTACGGCACCAGATGATGTTCATGCGGTCGGGATCCGTGGTCTTGCCGCACACTTCGACGGCAGTACCTGGACGCGGTTGTCGCCTGGGACCAATGAAAACTTGAGAGATGTTTGGGCGTTCACCGGCACCGAAGTCTACGCGTGTGGAAGTGCCGGTACGCTACTCCGGTACGATGCAGACGCATGGTTCGGCCTCGATCCTCCCGGAGGCTACGAGTTCGCGCTCAATGGGATCTGGGGTCGATCGCCGCGGGACCTGTACGTGGCGGGTGAGAGCGCGGTGCTCCACTTCGACGGAGACGTTTGGGACTCTCGCCCTTTGGGAGCCAGGCCCCGCAACACCGCGAGCATCTTCGGCGATGCCGAAGGAACAATCCGCGTTGCCCACGGCAGCAGCATCTATCGACTCGATGGATCGGATTGGGTTCCGGAACTGACCGCGCGTCCCGTCAACCTCTTCGATGTCTGGACGATTTCGCCCGATCACTCGATCGCCGTGGGAGATCGATTGGTGATGACGGGCCTCTCGCAGTTCTGGTACGTCTCGCACGAGGATCCCACCGCTTCCTGGAAGGCCGTCTGGGCGAGTGGTCCACGCGACATCTTCGTGGTTGGTGATGACGGCCGCATCCTTCACTACGACGGCTCGATCTGGGCCGAGATGAGCTCGGGAACAACGCAGGATCTGATGGGAATCTGGGGATTCGGACCCGCCGAGGTGTTCGCCGTCGGCACGGTCGGGACGATCCTGCGCTACGATGGCGCGGTCTGGTCACTGCTCCCGCCGGTGGGCGTTCCTGGTCAGCATTGCACGGGGGTCTGGGGAGCCGGCTCCGACGATCTGTTCGTGTCGACCCACCGCGGTGTCTACCGCCGGAACCACGAAGTATGGACCCAGATGGAGGGGAGTGGGTCCGGCCTGGAGGACATTCACGGACTGTCCGCATCGGACGTGACCGCCGTCTGCGACGCCGGACAGATCTACCACTTCGACGGAACGAGTTGGTCGATCCAACTGGCGGAGCGGGCCGAAAATCTCCTTGGAATCTGGAGGTCGGGTCCGGGAGCGGGATACGCCGCCGGCGTGCGCGGAACTCTGATGCGGCTCGTCGATGGGAGCTGGACGCAAATGGATGGGCCGGTCGACCAAGCGTGGTTCGGAATCTGTGCCACGTCAGACAACGAGGTGATCGCGGTCGGGAGCAGTAGCCGCATCCAGAGATACACGTCACGCTAGTGCATCCTCGAGCCCGCGGCCGCGGGGCCCCCGAATCCACCCACGGCCTTGTCGATGGTGTTGAGCGCAACGAACGCCTTCGCCTACAATCGCCTCGTCTCGCCCTCCGATGGGTCCGGTGCGTCACGTGCGGACGTGACATGGTCGAATCTTCCAGGCGCTTTCTCGCCGCGCTCTCCGCGCTGCTCCCGGCACTTCTCTGCCTTTCCTGCGGAAACGACGGACCCGCGCCCGATGCGCCGCTGGGCCCTGGTCCCCTGGGTGACCCTGCCTGGACCTGGGAGAATCCGCTCGCCGCAGGGCATGACCTGCTGGCGGTGTGGAGCGGTCGGAACCTCGCGTTCGCCGTGGGTCGCGGGGGTGTCCTCCTGCGTTATCGCGACGGGGCGTGGACACGGACCGCCAGCGGTGTGGACACCGATCTGGAAGGAATCCACGGCAACGCAAACGGGGACGTGTTCACGGTTGGCCAAGCGGGCCACGTTCTCGGTTGGAACGGCTCCGACTGGGCCGCAGCCGACTCGGTGACCGCGGTCGATCTCCACGATGTCTGGGTCTCCGATGCCGGGGACGTCTTCTGCGTCGGCGAAGGAGGGCTGGTTCTCCAAGCGAACGATCCCCTCCACGGCGGCGCCTGGTCCGCGACGAACCTCGAACCCGCAGTCGGACTGCAGGCGGTCTGGGGCAGCG
This sequence comes from Candidatus Eiseniibacteriota bacterium, assembly GCA_020431745.1. Taxonomy (GTDB): domain Bacteria; phylum Eisenbacteria; class RBG-16-71-46; order CAIMUX01; family CAIMUX01; genus JAGQHR01. The sequence goes on along the minus strand of JAGQHR010000291.1, from coordinate 185 downwards.
CCGCGAACGACGTCTATGCTGCCGGCATCGCCGGCATCACCTTCCACTTCGATGGTGCCGCGTGGCGCGCGATCGACACCGGCAACACACTCCGGGTGACGGACATCTGGGGGACGGGGAAGGACGATGTGTTCCTGGTCGGTGAGTCCGGTTCGATTTTCCACTTCGATGGGAAACGCTGGGCG
>JAGQHR010000290.1 GCA_020431745.1 Candidatus Eiseniibacteriota bacterium | reverse complement strand
CGCCCGATCACGACGTTGTCCGCCTGCTTCTTGATCGTGACCACGTCGTCGGCCACCAGCCGGTGACCGCGTTCCACGAGATCGAGTGCACACTCGGACTTGCCGATCGCACTGCGTCCGGTGATGAGGATGCCGACGCCGTAGACGTCGACCAACGAGCCGTGCACGGTCGTCGTCGGGGCGAGCGCGTCCTCCAGACGGTGGGTCAGCTCGTGGATGACGTCGATCGTCGAGCTGGGCGACCGCAACACCGGCACTCCGTGCTGATGAGCTGCCTCCAGCATGCCGGGAGCGGGATCGAGGTCGCGGCAGATTACGACGGCCGGAACCCCGAACTGCATCACGTGCCCGACGGCCCCGGCGCTCTGGGACGGCGTCAGCGTGGCCAGATACCGCATCTCGGTCGCGCCGAAGATCTGCATGCGTTCCGCGCGGAAGCTCTCGGTGAATCCGGTGAGCGCGAGACCCGGACGATTGACGTCCGGGCTGGTGACCGCGCGGCGCGCGTCGATCTCCCCGGTCAGGCTCTCCAGCCGCAGCACGGGCCGCAGCTGGCTGACCAGCTCCGTGACGGGGACGGCTCCCATGCGGGTTACTCCGGCTCCACCAAACCGAAGTTCCCGTCGTCGCGGTGGTAGACCACGGCGACCTTGCCGCTCCGGGAGTTCTGGAACATCAGGAAGTCCCAGTCGCGATCACGCAGATGGTTGATCGCATCCTCGACCGTCAGCAGCTCCTTGACGTACCGGTTCGTCCGCACCACCACGGGCGCGAACTCCTCCTCCACCTCCAGGTCGTGCAGGTCGTCTTCCGCGACCAGGGATCCCGCGGGAATGGTCTTGGTCGCGGACTTCCGGGTCTTCATCCGGGCCGCGACCTTCTTGATCTGTCGTTCGACACGATCGCAGACGCGGTCGATCGACGAAGCCATGTCGGTGGTCTGCTCGCGGCTCACGAGATCCATGCCGGCGGCACGGATGCTGATCTCCGCGATCTGGCGGTACTTCTCCTGCGCCAGGACGAGATGGGCCTCCTGGATGGGCTCCAGGTACCGGGTGAACTTGGAAATCCGCTTCTCGGCGTGGTCCCTCAGTTCCGGATCGAGCTTGAACTTCCGGCTACTGATGGTGATCTCCATAGGGAACTTCCTTTCTATCCGGCAGCGCCGACTTGGCGCGCCCGGTCAAGCGGTCTGCCGGGACGGGAGAGAGCTCTCCCTCGAACCGGCTCGCCTTCTGAGCTGGGCCCGCGCGATCTTCATCTGATCTCTGTACTTTGCCACGGTCCTCCTGGCAATCCGAATCCCTTCCGTCTCCAAAGATCGGACGATGGCCCGGTCGGACAAAGGCCGATCGCTCTTTTCTGCCTCCACGAGAGCGCGAATCCGGGCTTTGACGGCTCGCGCCGAGGTGTCCGGACCCGACTGCGTCGAGATTCTACTGGAAAAGAAGAAACGGAGCGGAAAGATCCCCCGGGGGGTGTCTACGTACTTGTCCTTGGCCACCCGGGCCACCGTCGATTCGTGCAGCCCCACCCCGGAAGCGATTTCCTGCAGGGTCAACGGACGCAGGGCCCGCGGTCCCTCGGCAAAGAACTCCTCCTGCGCGTCCACGATCGCCTCCATCACGCGCACCATCGTGGCGCGGCGACGGTCGAGAGCGCCCACCAGCCACCGGGCATCCCGCAGTCTCCCGCGCAGAAAATCTCCCGCCGACCCGACGGACGACTCCGCGAGCCCCCGATAGTGCGTTTGGATGCGCAAGGTGGGCTGGGCATGCGAACCCAGGCGGATCTCCCAACCTTCTCCGTCCCGTCGGACGACCAGATCGGGAAGCACATAGCGCGGGGGCTCGGGCGCGAACGCGCGGCCGGGATGCGGGTCCAACCGCCTGATCTCGGCCAGCGCCGCCTCCAACGCCTCGGGAGTGACGTGGAAGCGACGGAGCAGCGCGGCGTGGCGACCGGCTGCCAGATCCCCCAGCGCCCCGCCGACGATCCGGGCGGCCAGCGTCTCCCCCAACCCTCCGCGTTCCAGCTGCAGCGCGAGGCACTCGCTCAAATCGCGCGCTCCGATCCCGGCGGGATCCAACCCCTGCAGCGCCCGGAGAGCGGGCAAGAGTGACTCGGGTTCCACCCCCATGTCGGCGGAGATCGCCTCCCAAGGCTCGGCGAGGTACCCCCGCTCGTCGAGACACCCGATGAGATAGGTGGCCCGGGCCAGAGTCTCCTCGTCCCTGACTTCCAACCGCAGCTGGCACAGCAGAGACTCGGTCAGGGGGAGCACGCTCACCCGCTCGCGCTCTACGGCCTTGGCCTCTTCGAGAACGCCACGCGGGGCAGCCGCGACGGACCACTCCGCCAACGAACCGGCGCAGGCTTCGTCCGGACCGTCGTCATGGAAGTTCTCTTCCGCATCGCCTCGCCGGTCGTCAAGGCCGTCCGGATGTCCCCCTTCAGGCCCCTCCTCATTCGTATCGCCGTGCGGGTCGCCATGCGCGTCGCCATACCCATCGTCCCCCGGCGACGCAGATTCGTTCGGAGACATCGCCGTTTCGTCGGACTCTCCCGCCGTGGCCGGAAGCGCCGAGGAATCGTCGTCCACGCGGTCGTCGCTGACACCGTCTTCGATTTCGAGCAGCGGATTGGCGAGGATCTCCCGCTGGATTCGATCGTGCAGCTCGAGCGCGGGGGTCTGCAGGAGCTCGAGCGCGAGCCGGGCGCTCGGCGACAGCTTGAGAGTGGTTCGCATCGAGAGGTTGAGACTGGCCCCTTGCCGCATCGGATCTCCCCGCCCCTCGCAGGTGTGTCGGTTCAGAGTCGGAAGTCGTCCCCGAGATACAATTTCCTTGCCTGGGAATCGGACGCGAGCGCCTCGGCATTTCCGGAGAGGAGGATTTTCCCTTCGTACATCAGGTACGCGCGATCGGTCGCGCTCAAGCACTCCCGCACGCTGTGATCGGTGATGAGGACGCCGAGCCCGCGGGCTCGTAGCGAGAGGATGATCTGCCGGATCTCTTGCACCGCGATCGGATCGATCCCCACGAACGGCTCGTCGAGCAGGATGAACTTGGGGTTGGTCACCAGCGCGCGGCTGATCTCGGTGCGACGCCGCTCTCCTCCGGAGAGCTGATACCCCTTGCGATCCTTGATGTCGAGGATGTCGAGCTCGGTCAGGAGCTGGCGACACCGCGCCTCGCGATCCTGCTTCGACATCTTCATCGTCTCGAGGATCGCCATCACGTTCTCCCAGACCGTGAGACGGCGGAAGACGCTCGGTTCCTGCGAGAGATACCCGATCCCCAGACCGGCCCGCCGGTACATCGGCTCCCGCGTGATCTCGCGACCCGCGAGGCGGATCTTCCCGGCGGTCGGTGGAAGCTGTCCGACGATCATGTAAAAGGTGGTGGACTTGCCGGCCCCGTTCGGTCCCAGGAGTCCGACGACTTCGCCCGGATTGACGTGGAGCGAAACCCCGTCGACCACCCGCAGTGGTCCGTAGTCCCGCACCAGGTCGACCGCTTCCAGAGCCGCCGGGCTGACGGCGGGAACCGACCCCAGCTCCGGGCCATCGGTAGATACTTCGATCGTCAAAACTCGTCCTCTTTCGGAACCTCGTCGCGAATCTCCACCCGCAGCTCCCGGTTCACGGTGTAGTGGCTGAGGTCCGGGTCCGCGTGGATGCCGACTCCGGTAACCACGTCGGCACCGCGATAGAGCGTGAACGGGTAGGTCGTCTGCACCTGGCCGGCATCCGGGTCCCATTCGAGATGCTCGGTCTCCAACCGCTCTCCTTCGCCCGTGATCACGACCACCGAGTCCTCGGCGACGAGCGAGGTGGGTCCGTTCCGGATCTCCCCCCGGCGGCTCGTCAAGGTCGACCGCACGTTCGGCCCCCCGTCATAGAAGAGCACCGTGAGGCCTTCGAGCCGGGTCGGTTCGTCTTCCCGGTAGCTGCGCGCTTCGCGCGCTTTGAGGACCCACTCGCTGCCCCGCTGGCTGGTCTGGCGCATCTCGACGTTCTGAAGCACCTGACGGGGCGCCTCCGGATCGGGCGCGGGACCGGGCGGTGTGCTCTCCCGGCCGCAGGCGACGAGGAGCAGCCCCAGGATGGGTGCGATCCACCGGCTTGGCATGAGACCGATCGTCTCCTTCTCTCTCCGCATCCGTGCGGAACGCGGGTTCCGTGGTCCCGGACCGGAGCGTTCCTTCGCATCTCCGCAGATCCCCACCCGCGGAGGCCACGCGGAGTTCCCGTCCTCCTGCCACTCCATCGACCCGACCCGTCCCGATCCTCACGCCTCCGCGCGAACCCGCAGACAGTCGTGAAGATGGATCACGCCCTCGGGGCGTCCGTCGGCATCGATCACGACGAGAGCCGTGATCGGCCCGCGCGGATTGTTCTCCATCCGCTCGACGGCGGAGGCCACCAGGGCCTGCCCGTCGATCGTCCGCGGATCGCGCGTCATCACCTCCCGCACCTGGAGCCCGTCGATGCGACCGTGACGATGGATGATCCGCCGGAGATCTCCGTCGGTGAGGATGCCGGCGAGTCGGCCATCCGCGTCGACCACCGTCGTGACTCCGAGCCGCTTCGCGATCATCTCGACGATCCCCTCGCGCAGCGACACCTCCGCGGACACGCGCGGCAGAGCGTCGCCGGCGTGCATCAGCTCGCGCACGCGGAGAGTGGCTTGGCTGCCGATGACACCACCCGGATGGAGAAACGCCAGCTGGTCCTCGGTGATCCCCCGCTGCGCGTAGAGGCAGGTCACGAGGATGTCGCCGAGGACGTGGAAGACGGTCCCGCTGGTGGTGGGAACCAGCTTGAGCGGACCCGCTTCCTCGATCCGTCCCAACGCGAGCGTCACGTCCGCGCCACCCGCAAGCTCCGAATCGGCGCGCCCCACGACCGCGACGACGGGAACGCCGATCCGGCGGAAGAGCGGCAACAACCGGGTCAGCTCCGCGCTCTCTCCGCTCTTGCTGAAGAGCAACGCGACGTCGCCCCGCGCGATGAGCCCGAGATCGCCGTGCATCGCTTCGGTGGGATGCAGATACACCGCGGGAGTGGCCGTCGAACGAAAGGAGGCCGCGATCCTTTGGGCAACGAGCCCGGACTTGCCGACTCCCGACACGACGATTCGCCCGCGACAGGCGCGCAACGCCTCCAATCCCGCTGCG
>JAGQHR010000289.1 GCA_020431745.1 Candidatus Eiseniibacteriota bacterium | reverse complement strand
GGACCGGGGCTGTCGGAGAGCCGGAACGAGCCTCGGCGTCAGCGAGCGTCCACGTCGCGATTGACGATATAGCGCGCCGGATTCTGAGCCACCCCGTTGACGCGGACTTCGTAGTGCACGTGTGGTCCGGTGGAGCGTCCCGACGAGCCGAGCGCCGCGATGATGTCGCCGCGCTGCACCCGATCGCCTTCGTGACATCGCGTCGATTCGAGGTGCGCAAACTTGGTCTCGACCCCGTTGCCGTGGTCGATCAGGACGGTCAAGCCGTAGTCGCCCCGCACTCCGACGAACGTCACCTTCCCGGCCGCCGTCGCCCGAACCGGTGTTCCGATCGGAGCCCGGAAGTCGAGGCCGTAGTGATACACCTCATCCCCGGTAAAGGGATCCTGCCGCCAGCCGTAGCCGCTGGAGAGTGCGAACGGGCGGCGCAGCGGTTCGATCGTCGGCGTGTGGTCGAGCCGCTCCCGATTCGAATCCAAGGCACCCAGGGTCTCCTCGTAGCTACGCGTCTGGAAGGCCAGCCGCTGCTCCAGCTCGTCGAGGCGTTGGAACTGATCGACCAGCTCGTGACGGATCCCGGGATCGTCCGTGAACCGTGGAGCCGGGGCCAGAGGTCCACCGACCCCGAGCTGCCGGGTCTGGTCGTCCACGGGATCGAGCCCGGCCAACAGCCGCGCTTCCCGCTCCATCGACTCGTTCTCCTGCGCTACGGCGAGGGCATCGTCGATTCGGACGGAAAAATCTTCCAGGTGCTCTCGGAGGCCCGCGTTTTCCACGCGGACGCGGCGCAGCTCATTCTGGGACCGATGCGTGTTGATCAGGGAGACGGTGGAGGCGCTCACGAAGATGACGGCGAGCACTCCGGCGGTCAGAAGGCCGGGAATCCAGGAGGACGAAACCCGAAAGGACCGGACCTGGCTCCCGTCATCGGGCACGAACATCAGTTGGTATCTCTTCCCCATTCCTTCCTTTCCCGAAGCTTCCACTCCCTGGTCCGGCACGGCGAGAGGCGTCAATCGATTGAGCCCGAAGCGATTGCTTGCGGTCGAATCCCTTTGGTCGATCCTGGACCGTATCAGACGGACGTTAGCAATTCGCCGACCGGAATGTCAATCACGCCTCGCCGATCCGGGCTTCTGCCAAGGGGGTGGAGCTCGAACCCGACGACCCGACGATCCCGCCCTTTTTATCGGCTCAGGACTCCGGTGTCGCCAGCGCGAGATACCACGAGTCTCCGTCTCGATCGGCGCGAACGGCTGCCGGCCTCGCCGCCGCGCGGGCCCGCTCGAGGCCGCGATCCAGCTCATCGACGCTGAGGATGGCCTCACCGTCCAGCTCCAGGATGAGATCGCCCGGGACGAGTCCGGCGGCCGCGGCCAGGCTTCCGGAGGCGATCGAGTCGACCCGGACGGCCGTAGTCGCGGAAACGGCGACCGCCGAGACGAAGAGGCCGAACTCCCGCGGTGGGGGCGCTTCGAAGGAGTGTCCGAGATCCGGAGTCACGTCGAACTCCGGGCGCTCGGACAAGGTCACGTGCAGGGAAAGATCCTGGCCGAAGCGGTACACCCCCAGGGGCACCGTCTCGCCGACGGCCGCATCCGCTACCAGGAGGCGCAATCCCCCGACGTCCTGGACCGGCTTTCCGCCGAAGGAGACGATGACGTCCCCGGCACCGATTCCCGCGGCGGCGGCCGGCGTGTCGGCGAACACCTCCCGCACCAGCGCCCCTTCGATGCGCTCCATCGAGAGCGCCCGCGCGAGATCGGGATCGACTTCCTGCAACATCACACCGAGATAGCCGCGGACCAGCGGACCGTCGTCGATGAGGGCCTCGGCGACCTTGCCGGCGAGATCGATGGGAATCGCGAAGCCGATCCCGCTGCCGCTCCCGCCGAACGCCGTGTTGACGCCGATCACTTCCCCGTTCCGGTTCACCAGAGGACCACCGCTGTTCCCGAATTGGATGGCAGCGTCGGTCTGGATGAAGTCCTGGTACGTCGGCGCTCCGCCCCGGATCGCGATCTCGTGCCGTCCCACGCCGCTCACCACTCCCACTGTGAAGCTCTCGCTCAGATGTCCCAGAGGGTTGCCGACGGCCGCGACCCATTCGCCGATCTCCAGGAACTCCGATCGGCCCAACGCGAGCACCGGAAGCGGGGGTGCATCCCGGAGGGAGAGCACCGCCACGTCCGTCTCCGGATCGGAGCCGACGACGTCCGCTCGATACTGGCGGCCGTCGTGCAGGTGGATCCAGATGTCGGCCGCCCCCCGCACCACATGGTCGTTCGTCAACACGTGTCCCTGGTGATCGAAGAGGAAGCCGCTACCCGACGCCGGAACGGGGATGTGATCGAGCGGAGTGTCTGCGATCTCGAGCCCTTCCACGGGGGGATGGGAGATCCAACGTTTCACCTCGACCGAGACGACTGCGGGAAGCACCCGGGCCGCGACGGTGGTCGAGGTCTCGGTTTCCGGCGGATGGCGGTCCGGGTGGACGAGGGACCGGCCGGTCGCGGCATATCCGAGGAGGATCCCGAGCAGGAGGACGAAGACGGTCCAGATCACGAGCTTGAGCCCATCCGCCAGGAGATCCCACATGCGGCAGAAGCTACGCGTCCCCGGGACATCGAGTCACCCCAAAACGCAGCTCCGCGGCGCTTCACTCGAATTCGGACGCCGTCTGTGCGATCGTCGGGCGCGATCGTGCCGCGCTCGGTGGGAGCGCGCCCCTCGCCACGGCACGAACCCGGGGGCCTTCCGCATCGGTGGTCCTCGCGAGGCGATCGGTCGTCGGTTCAATCAGGAGATGCGCCCGTGAAAGAGTGGGTTCGAGAGCATCGGATCATTCTGGCGATCCTGGGCGGCGCCCTGCTCTATCGTTGCTTCGCGTTGACGGGGGACATGCTCTTCGACCCCGTGGTCTACGCACAGAACGCCTTCAATCTCCTCGAAGGAACCTTCACGCTCGATACCACGGCCTGGTTCTCCCACCGCCTGACCGTTTTCTTGCCCGTCGCCCCGCTGTACGCGGCTTTCGGAGTCCATCCCTGGACGAGCAAGCTCTGGCCTCTGCTCTGCTCGATGGCGCAGCTCGGGCTCGCCGCGGCGCTGGGGCTCCGCCTCTTCGAACGCCGCGTCGTCTGGGTCGGACTGGTACTGGCCGCATTGGCGCCGCTCGATGTCGTGTACGCGACCGTGCTCAACCCCGACATCGTCATCTCGACGTTCCTCACGGCGGCGGTCGTCTGCTGGATCCTCGGATACGAATCGCCCCACCCGCGGCGGGTCCTGCTCTTCGCGAGCGGCGTCTGTCTCGCGCTCGCGATCGTGACCCGTCTCTTCGGGGTGATCCTCGTTCCGTTCTATCTCCTGTGGATCCTCTGGAAACGCCCCGCCTGGCGCGATCTCTGGCCCGGTGTGCTCTGGGGGGCCGCGGGCGTGCTCGCGGTGCTGGTCCCGCTGGCTCTCGTCTATCTCTGGCAGACCGGGGATGCGGCATATCGTTTGGGAGTGGTAAGCGGGCGTTACGGGGAAGGAGCGAAATCGGAGGGCACTCGTTTCTGGTACTACCCGAGCCTGTTGCTCCATCCCCGTTTCACGATCACTGGTCTCGCCCCGGCCGCCTTCGGCCTCGGAGTCCTGGGTGCGCTCGTCCGGCCCAACCGTCCACGCTGGATTCTGTTGGCCTGGGGGTTGCCGATCCTGCTCTATCTCCAGTTCGGATCGATGAGCACGCACGCGTACATTCCGATCCTGAAACGGGAACGTTTCCTCCTGCCATTGACGATTCCGCTCTGCCTTCTCGCGGCGTCGATCTCGGTCGCGGCAGTCCGGTGCCTCACACGAGGTCGACGCCGGCTCACCGGTGTCGTGCTCGGACTCGGACTTCTCGGCTATGCCGCGGGGTCCTGGATCGTCGTCGACCGCGAGCGCGCGCTCGGAGCATGGCGAGCTCGTGCGTTCGGGGACGTCGTCGCGGTGCTCGAAGCCGAACCCGACCGGCCGGTGCTCTTCGATCACTGGCGCACCCGCTACCGCTTCTCGTACTACTTCGGATTCCGCGAGGGGGCGGACTTCTATCGCGGCGGCACCGACGCCGATCGGATCCGTCGGCCCGGCGGGTTCGGAGGCTCGCGGCTCGGCTACCTGGCCTGGTATCCGCGGGCGGACCTCCTTCCCCCCTGTTTCGTGGTCCTCGACGACGACGTCTCCCGACAGATCGAGGCGGGAGACTCGATCACCGGCACCTATCGGAGCGGAGACGTGCCGGCGTACGCCTCGCCCCCTCCGCCCGGATGGCAACGGATTGGTCGCTACGGGACGTTCGAAGTCTACCGGGTGGGATAAGGCGGCGCGGTGGGGGTTCCTCCCCTTGCGCTCGACCGGCCGTCAGACCGAGCCCGTGGGTGCGTCGAGCCGTTCCGAGGACGCTTCACGCACCTCGGCTCGGACCTCGTCGTAGTCGAGATCGCCCAGACGACGCCCCTCTTTGCGAAGAAAAGTCGGGGTGTACCAGCCGACGCGATCGCAGAAGCCGCCGATGGCGGCGCCGAGGACCCCGAAGCCGTATCGCACGCTCCGGCGGAAGTTGATGCTGGACGCCTCCGCGAAGTACTTCGTGGGACAGGTGATCTCCCCGATGTCGTATCCCGCGCGGATGATCTGGACCAGCATCTGATTGTCGAAGACGAAGTCATCGGAGTTCTCGAGCAACGGCAGTGATTCGAGCAGATCGCGATGGAAGGCCCGGTATCCCGTGTGGTACTCGGAGAGCTTGTATCCCAGGAGCAGGTTCTCGAAGAGCGTGAGCACACGATTCGAGATGTACTTGTACAGCGGCATCCCGCCGCGACGCGCGCCGACCCCCAGAATGCGGGACCCGAGGACGACCCGGAACTCTCCGCTCGCGATGAGGGACGCCATCGCGGTCACCAGCTTCGGGGAGTACTGGTAGTCGGGATGGACCATGATGACGATGTCCTCCCCGCCGCGCAGCGCCTCGCGATAGCAGGTCTTCTGATTCCCGCCGTAGCCCCGATTGCGGTGGTGGAGAAACGTGTGGATGCCCAGACGGCGGGCCACGGCGACGGTCTCGTCCGCGCTGCGGTCGTCGACCAGCATGACCCGGTCGACCACATCGTGCGGAAGCTCCCCGTAGGTCTTCTCGAGCGTCTTGGCGGCGTTGT
>JAGQHR010000028.1 GCA_020431745.1 Candidatus Eiseniibacteriota bacterium | reverse complement strand
TTCTCGGAAAGGAGAAGCCGGCGCACCACCACGTGCTGCATGACCTGCGACCAGTCCCCGTTGTAGCGCAGCATCAGCTCGTCATAGTGGCGCTGGCAGTAGGGATCGAGATCGCCTTCCACCCGGACCTGGAAGTCGGTTCCGTGCCGCGGATTGAGCTCTTCGATGAACTCGTCGCGGATCGCGCGCGGGATCAGGAGCAACGGCTCCTGGTTCATCGGACAGTGGTCGAGGTGGTCGTGGTGCAGGTCCATCTTCCAGGAGAAGCTGTAGAGCGCGCCGTGGGGCGTTCGCGAGTACTGCTCGATCCCCTTCTTGAGGAGGCGCGCGATGGTCGACTTGCAGCTTCCGACCGGTCCGTGCAGGAGCAGCACCCGCTTTTCCGGACCGTAGCCGAAGGCGGCGGCCCGGAAGAAGTTGACCAGCTTCATGAGCGGGACTTCCAGGCCGAAGATCCCGTCTGCTCCGTTCTCGATCGGATCGTCGAAGAACCGGTAGCGGTAGATCTTCTTCTTGAACTCGACGTACTCCTCGATCCCGTGGGAGAGGATCATGTCGTACATGCGCTGGAAGGCATTGCGGGTGACCTTCGGATTCGCGGTGACGATGCGCACGTAGTCGTCGAAGGTGCCGAGCCAGTTGAGCTCTTTGAACTCTTCGGGGCTCTGACGGCTGCGGATGAACTCATACGGATCGAACGAGGACATTCGGCAATCCTCCTGCCTTCCTGGGATTGGATGCGCTTCGAGCCTGCTCTCGGCGGTTCTGATTCCCTTTGCGGAGCCCCCTCGCGAGGGCTTCGTCTAGTCGACGCCAGTTCCCTGCCCAGCTCGCACCGCTCATATTGAGCAATCGTGGAGCGGAGGGTCAACGGACCACTCCGGAGGAGGGATTGCTGCTAGTCGTAGCTATCGGCGCCCCCGGGGGGCTCCTGCACCTTCCTGCCGGGTCCTATCGGCCAAAATCCGCCTTCCGAAGGCGTTCCGCGGTGCCGGGCGCCTCTCCGGGGGCCGGATCCCCCTGGTCCTCCCGTCGCTCCACCGCCATCCGCGATTTCCACGAGGGCTCGCCTTGCGGCGGAGGACTCCGCGTGCGCGGTCGGCTGCCGCGGTCGCGTCCGACGCGTGCACGACGCGCGGGACGACCCGTCCGCAGCCGCCTGTTGGTCCCGTTTCGGACCGTGTGCTAGCCTCGAAACGTTCTCGAGCAAGCAGCTTCCGTGTTCCGGCGAGAGAGGTGGGAACGCCCGTGTCGACGATACCCCCTTCGGATGGCGAGGGTCCGTGGAACGATCCGCACCCGTTCGATTCCGAGCAACGGTGGGAGCAGGATCTCCGGCCGAAGGGGCTCCGTGAGTTCGTCGGACAGGATCAGCTGCGGGAGAACCTCTCGATCCTGATCGAGGCGGCCCGTCTCCGCGACGCGCCCCTCGAGCACGTGCTGCTCACGGGACCGCCCGGCCTCGGCAAGACGTCGCTGGCGCAGTTGCTCGCGCTCGAGATGGACGTCGAGATCCGGCAGACCAGCGGGCCCGTCCTCGAAAAGGCGGGCGACCTGGCGGGGCTGCTGACGTCGCTGCCGCCGCGCGGCATCCTCTTCATCGACGAGATCCATCGGCTCAATCGCACGATCGAGGAGTATCTCTACCCCGCGATGGAGGACTTCCGCCTCGACATCCTGCTCGATCGCGGCCCGAGCGCACGGAGCGTGCAGATCCGGTTGGAACCGTTCACCCTGGTCGGGGCGACGACGCGCGCCGGTCTCCTGAGCGCTCCCCTGCGGGCGCGGTTCGGCATGGTGGGGCGGGTCGACTTCTATCCCGCGGCACATCTGGCCCGGATCGTCGATCGCTCGGCCGGTCTCCTCGAAGTGGACATCGACGCCCCCTCGATCGACGAGATCGCTTCGCGCAGCCGCGGCACCCCGCGCATCGCGAATCGTCTGCTCCGCCGGGTGCGCGACTACGCGCTGGTCCGGGGTGACGGACGGGTCATGCTGGGGCTCTGCCGGGACGCGCTCGATCTGCTGGACATCGACGAACGCGGACTCGACGAAATGGATCGGCGCATCCTCGAGTCGATCCTCGACAAGTTCGACGGAGGGCCGGTCGGGATCTCCTCCCTCGCGGCGACGGTCGGAGAAGAACCGTCGACGCTGGAGGAGGTGCACGAGCCTTATCTCGTGCAGCAGGGATTCCTGCAACGGACTCGCCTGGGACGCGTCGCCACCCGGACCACCTACGAGGTGCTGGGTCGCACGCCGCCGGAAGCGCCCTCCACCGATCGCCCCACCGGCCCGACGCAGGAGTCCCTGCTCTGAACGTTCCGGATCGGCTTGGCGCGGACATCGCAGGCGGGACCGCGGAGTGGTCCCGATCCTCACACCATCGCGACTCAGGGCGGGGCGACATGACGCGGACCGAAGGGCGGCGCACGCCGGCGGACGAGCCGGACTGGCTCGCCGAGTACGACTATTCGCTTCCGGACGAAGCGATCGCGCGGGTACCTGTCGAGCCGCGCGACGCGAGCCGTCTGCTCCTACTGCCGCGGAGTGCCGGCGAGGTGGGGCATCATCGATTCGCGGAGCTCCCCGACCTGCTGGAACCGGGGGACTGTCTGGTCGTGAACGAGACCCGGGTGCTGCCGGCCCGAATGTTCAGCCGGCTCGCCCGGACCGGCCGACGGGTCGAGATCCTTCTCAGCCACCCGGATCCGGACCCCGCGACTCCCGGCGCCTGGGTAGCGATTCTCGGAGGGTCCCACGGACTGACGGGCGGCGACGTGCTCGCGCTGCCGGGCGACGCCGGCACCTTTCGGATCGTGGAGCGTGTCGAACGGGAACGCTGGCGCATCCTCCCCGAAGGGGATCCCTTGGCCATGATGGAGGCGGTCGGACATCTCCCGATCCCTCCGTATCTGCACCGCGAGGATCGCACGGAAGATCGAACCTGGTATCAGACGGTCTTCGCCCGCGAGGCGGGTGCGATCGCCGCGCCGACCGCGGGCCTGCACTTCACCGAGTCCGTCCTCGATCGCCTGCGCGCGCGGGACGTCGCGTTTGCACGCATCGTGCTGCACGTCGGACCGGGCACGTTCCTACCGGTGCGGGCGACGTCGGTCGAGGACCATCGGGTGCTCCCCGAACGCTATTCGGTGTCGGACGAAGCGGCCCTGCTCATCGAGCGAACCCGTGCACGCGGCGGGCGCGTCCTCGCCGTCGGGACCACGGTCGCGCGGACGCTGGAGACCGTGGCCGCGCAGGGAGCGGTGCGTGCAGGGTCGGGATGGACCGACCTGACGATCCTTCCGGGACACCGCTTCCGGAGTTTCGACGGACTGATCACGAACTTCCATCTCCCGCGATCGAGCCTGCTCCTGCTGGTCGCGGCCTTCGGCGGACGGGAGCGCGTCCTCGCGGCCTATCGGGAAGCCGTCTCCCGTGGCTACCGCTTCTACAGCTACGGCGACGCGATGTTGATCGTCTGAAGGGCGGCGGGGGACGACGATGAGAGTGCGCTACGAATCGATCGCGCGACAGGGTGCGGCCCGTCGCGGTCGTCTGCACTTCCCGCGCGGTACCGTCGAGACGCCCGCCTTCATGCCGGTCGGCACCCAGGCGACCGTCAAGACGCTCGATCCGGTCGAGATCGAAACCGCCGGCACCGAGATCCTGCTTGCCAACACCTACCATCTCTATCTGCGCCCCGGACACGAGCGGGTTCAACGTCTCGGTGGCCTCCACCGCTTCATGACCTGGTCGCGGCCGATCCTTACGGACTCCGGTGGCTTCCAGATCCACAGCCTGGCCAAGCTCAACCGAATCGAAGACTCCGGCGTCGCGTTCCAGTCCCACCTGGACGGATCGCGGCATCACCTCACACCTGAGCTGGCGACCCGGATCCAAATCGCGCTGGGAAGCGACATCCTGATGGCCTTCGACACCATGTCCCCCTACGGGGCGTCCCCGGAGCGGATGCGCGCGGACATGGAACGAACGACCGCCTGGACCGCGCAGTGCGCCACGGTCTGGCAGGCGGAGGGGGATCCGGGCTCCAACCTCTTCGGGATCGTGCAGGGTGGGTTCGATCCCGCGCTGCGCCGGGAGTCGGTGGCCGCGCTGGCCGCGCTCGATCTGCCCGGCTACGCCGTGGGGGGGCTGTCGGTGGGAGAGCCGATGGAGCTCGCGCTCGCGATGCTGGACGAGACCGTCCCGTCGATGCCTGCGGATCGGCCGCGCTACCTGATGGGGGTCGGGCGTCCGCAGGACATCCTGGAGGCGGTCGATCGCGGGATCGATCTCTTTGATTGCGTGCTTCCCACCCGCAACGCCCGCAAGGGATCGGTCTTCACCTCCCGGGGCAAGCTGGTCGTGAAGAACTCGATCTACGCGGAGGACGAGCGTCCGCTCGATCCGGACTGCACTTGTCCGGTCTGCCGGCGATACACGCGCGCCTATCTGCGGCACCTCTTCCAGGCGCGGGAGATCCTCGGCCTGCGACTGGCCAGCCTCCACAGCCTCAGCTACTATCAGGCGCTGATGTCGGGGATCCGCTCGGCGATCGCGGAGTCTCGCTGGCCCGAGTTCAAGCGTGCGACCCTGGCCCGACTCGAAGGAACAGAGTGAGCGGCTCGTCGCGATCGCGGCGGGCGCGAGCGCAACGGGCGGGTCGGCGGACACCCGCGTGCCCCCCGGGCGGTCGGATTTCGGGGCGGCACGACGGTTCCCCAAGTGACAAGGAGGATCGATGACGACGATCAGGGAAGCAGGTCGGCAGGGTATGCAATCGCTTCGCGAGGCGTTCCGGCGTACGCGTGCGGGGAGAGGGGCTTCGACACGTTCGCTCGGGGTCTCGGAGCGCGCGCATCGGTTGCTGGCGCCGGCCGCGATGCTGCTGGTGACGGACGCCGCATTCGCACAGAGCCCCGCGCCGGCCTCCGGTCCCGGCGGCGCGCCGCTCTGGATGGGGAACCTCTTCCTCATCCTCTCGTTCATGCTCATCTTCTACTTCCTGCTCCTGCGTCCGCAGCAGAAGCGGCAGCGTCAGGCGCAGAAGATGTTGGAAAGCCTCAAGCGCGGAGATCAGGTCGTCACGTCGGGCGGGATCCACGGGACGATCCTCAACGTGAAGGATGACGTCGTGGTCCTCAAGATCGACGAGAACGTCAAGATCGAGGTCTCGAAGTCCGCGGTCACGGGAGTCACCCAGGAGGGGAAGTAGTCTGCGCGTCCTGTTCCTCGGAACGCCCGACTTCGCGGCCACCGTCCTTTCGAGCCTTCTGGAAAGCAAACACGAAGTGGTCGGAGTCATGACGCAGCCGCCCCGTCCGACGGGGCGCGGGCTTCAGCTGTCCGACCCTCCGGCCGCCCGTCTGGCCCGCGCGCACGGGGTGCCGGTCTTCCAGCCGGAAAAGATCCACCGGCCGGAGAGCTTGGACGCATTGCGGGCGGTGGATCCCGAGATCATCGTGACCGCGGCGTTCGGACGCATCCTGCGCAAGAGCCTCCTCCAGCTGCCACCCCGGGGGTGTTGGAACGTGCACACCAGCCTGCTCCCGCGGCATCGCGGCGCGGCGCCCGTCCCGGCGGCCATCCTTGCCGGCGATTCCTGGACCGGGGTGACGTTGTTCGAGCTCGACGCCGGGATGGACACCGGACCGCTTCTCGCGCAACGCGTGACGCCGATCGGTTCCGAAGAGACCGCGGGTGCGCTCACCGGACGTCTCGCGCAGCTCGGGGGAGAGCTCCTGGTGGAGTCGCTCACCGCGGAGGAGCGTGCATCCCTGCCGCGCCTCCCGCAGCCCGAAGACGGGGCGACCTACACGCGCATGCTCGCGAAGGAAGACGGACGGGTGCCCTGGAATCGTCCCGCCGAACAGGTGGATCGCTGGATCCGTGCCGTGACGCCCTGGCCGGGTGCGTTCTCCTTCGTCCTGGGACGGAGGGTGATCGTCCATCGTGCGGAAGTGCTCCACACGATGCCGCTCGGGATTGCGCCGGGCACGGTCGTCGCGACGCAGGCCGGCATCGATGTCGCCTGCCTCCCCGGTGCGGTCCGTCTCACGTCGGTGCAGCAGGAAGGCAAGCGTTCCCAACCGGCGGACGCGTGGGCTCGTGGGGCCCGGCTCGGCCCCGGGAGCGTTCTCGGGACGGAACCGGCGGACTCGCGTTGAACCGTCCGGGACGGCGTACGACGACCGCGCGCAGCCTGGCGCTGGAGCTCCTGCTGGAGTTCGAGCGCGATCCGTTTCCGCTCACGAGCGCGCTCGAACAGCAGGAGGAACGTCTCTCCGATCCGCGCGAGCGTCACCTGCTCCACACGCTCGTCCTCGAGACCCTGCGTCATCGCACCCGGCTCGACTTCGTCGTCAGCAAATTCCTGCGCAAGGGCACCGTCGACGATCTGCCGGCCCGGACCCGGAACATCCTGCGGATCGGTGCCGTCCAGATCCTGCTCCTGGACCGGATTCCGCCGCATGCCGCGGTCAGTACGGCGGTCGACCTGGCGCATGCGAAGCACGGGGCCGGGCTGCCGCCGCTCGTCAATGCGATCCTGCGCAAGCTGGTCCGGGAAGGCCGATCGCGTTGGGACGAGCTCGACCGCACCGTCCGTCCGAATCTCGCGTTGCGGTATTCGCATCCGCAGTGGTTGGTGGAGCGTTGGACCGGACGGTGGGGGCGCGAGCGCACCGAGGCCATGCTGCGCTGGAACAGCGTGGCGCCCGACTACTGGCTGCGCTTGGCGCCGGGGGCCGCGCCGCCGCCCGACGCGACGCCGGGGTGGATTCCGGGGACCGCGCGCTGGCCTGCCGGGTCGCGTCCGGAGCTCAGCGAGGAGTTCCGGGCGGGCGCGCTCACGGTGCAAGACGGAAGCGCGATTCTCGTGGGCTGTCTGCCGCCGTGCGTGCACGGGTTGGTCCTCGACTGCTGCGCGGCTCCGGGAACGAAGCTCTCGCACCTGAACGAGCGCGCCGAGTCGGGGACGACGCTGATCGGTCTCGATCTCTCCTGGGGACGGCTCGCTCGTCTGCGCGCGGGACTGGGGCGCCATCGGAACGTGGAGGGCGTGCGGATCGGAATCGTCAATGCGGATGCGACGCGCCTCCCGCTCCGTCCACCCTGGCAGGGCGTCGTCATCGACGCGCCCTGTTCCAACCTCGGCGTGCTGCGGCGTCGCGTGGATGCGCGCTGGCGGGTGCAGTCGGAAGATCCGGCGGAGCTGGCGGAGCTCCAGAGTCGTTTGCTGGAGGCGGCGGCGCACGGTCTCGAACCCGGTGGATGGCTCGTATATAGTGTTTGCACCATCGAGCCGGAGGAGACGATCCTGCAACGTCGATCCTTTCTGGAACGTCATTCGGATTGGACGCCGATCCCGAGCCCGGAATTCGTCCCGCAGGAGGCTCGCTTGGAACCGGGAGAGATCCTGTTGCTACCTGGGGAGCACGAAACCGACGGAACCTATGCGTTCGCGGTGAGGAAACCCCAGACCTCAGGGAGCTGAGTTGACCGATCGAGGATTCTTCGGAGCGGAGGCGCGCCGCCGCAGACCGGACCGGGCCCCCGCCGCCGACGACGGGAGCACGGTGGTGTCCGGGCCGGCAGACGATCCCGAGGGCCGGCCGTCTCCATTGCGGCGGGCGACGGGCCGATCCGGCTCGGCACCGCGACACCCGACGAAGACCAACCCGACCGGTGGGTGGTTCCGCCGTCGCGGACTCCAGTTTCTCTGGTGGCTCGTCGAGGCCGGCGCTGCGGTCGTCGTCGGCGTTCTGTTGTTCGATCGCGTCCTGATGCCGGCCGTGGTCCATCACGGACAGGAGGTCCCCGTTCCGGACCTGCGCGGCATGGCGGTCGAGAGCGCCCGGGAGTCGGCGGAGGATCTCGGGCTTTCGGTTTTGGTGTCCCAGGGACGCTTCGATCCCGAAGTGCCGCCCGGCTCGGTGGTGGAGACGTCTCCCGGTCCCGGCGTGGCGGTCAAGAGCGGCCGTCAGATCTTCCTCACCCCGAGCCTGGGCAAGGAGAGTCGGGTCGTGCCGGACCTGCACGGAATGTCGGTGCGGCTCGCGACCATGAAGCTGCAGGAAGTCGGACTCCGCGTCGGGGCCACCGATCAGGCGGCCAGCGATGTGGTGCCGCCGGGACAGATCCTGGCGACCAATCCACCCTCGGGAGCGCCGGTGCCCGCCGCGGGGGACGTCGCGCTGCTCGTCAGCCGGAAGAAGGCTCCGATCCCGCTGTGGATGCCGGATCTCTCCGGCCGCTCGGCGAACGAGACCGCCGCCTGGCTCAGCTCCTGCGGCTTCCAGGTGCGGGTCGAAGAGACCTCGCTTCCCGGGGATCCCGGGACCGTGAAGGAGCAGGATCCGTTGCCCGGGGCGCCGATCTGGCCGGGTGGCCTCGTCCGCCTGACGTCGGTGCGCGATCGGGACTCCTTCGAGATCGAGAGCGAGCGCGACCGGCGACGGTGGCGCCGATGAGCGCAGGCGGCGAGGGAATGGGTTCGGGGATCGAGCGCCTGCAACGACTAGGTCGCGAGGGACGGGCGCTTCCGTCGATCCTTTCGGCGGACTTCGCGGCGTTGGCAGCCTCGATCCGGCCGTTGCTCGACGCCGGTTCGCAGGTCCTGCACGTGGACGTCATGGACGGCCACTTCGTCCCCAACATCACCTTCGGTCCGCCGGTGGTGCGCTCGGTCCGCGCGCACACGGATGCATTCCTCGACACCCATCTGATGGTCACCGATCCGCTGACGTACATGGAGCCGTTCGCGAAGGCGGGATCCGACCTGTGTACGATCCACGCCGAGGTCGGAATCGCCCCGGAGGCCGCGCGTGCCGAGGCCGACCGCCTGGGGGTCGGTCTGGGAGTCGCGATCCGGCCCTCGACCGGGCTGGACGCGGTGGTCGAAGCCTGGGCGCGTCACGTCGACTTGATCCTGGTCATGAGCGTGGAGCCCGGGTTCGGGGGACAGTCGTTCCGGCCGGAGGCGGTCGAGCGTCTCGCCCGAACCAAGGAGATCTGCTGGCGGCAGGGGGTGGCGCCGATCCTCGAGGTCGACGGCGGCATCGACCGGGAGACCGCTCCCGGGGTGGTCGCCGCCGGCGCGCGCTGGTTGGTGGCGGGGAGCGCGATCTTCCGCGCGTCCGATCCCGTCGCGGCATACCACGCACTGCGCGAGATCGCCTCGATCTGACCCCTGGAACGAACCGGCGGCACGGACGGCCGTTCTTCTGAGTCTGCTTGAAAGTCTCGCTACAAGTAGCTTTATTACTTGCGCTTATCGCTAGCATTCCGCGCCGTCCGGAGCGGCGGTTCGAAGGGAGGCGCGACGGACCCGGGTCGGGCGGATCGGCGAGCTCGATCGCCGGGGTCGTGCCGAGGGTCGCGCCGAGCGTTGTGCCGAAGAGCGTGCCGAAGGTGGATCGACCGGGGCCCGAAGGGAACCGGCTCGGGGTTGATCCCGTGCGCTCCGCTCGGCGGCGCGGCGGGAGATCTTCCCGGACGTTGCCGCACCCGGTGTCGGGCGGGCGGCTGCGGGAGGGGCGCCCCAGTCCCGGACGCACCGTCGAGGGCGGTTCGGGGCCCGACCGCGCATATCTTCGCCCCGCTTTTCCGTTTGCCGCTCCGGAACGACGGGTGATACCCTGTGCGCTTTGCGCTCCTCGGGCTTCCCGGGGTCCCAACGCACGAGCCAGGGGATGTTCGAGCAACTCTCGCAAAGACTCGATGGCGTCTTCAAGAAGCTGACCGGTCAGGCGGCTCTCTCCGAGGACAACATCAAAGAATCGATGCGGGAGGTTCGTCGTGCGCTTCTCGAGGCCGACGTCCACATCCAGGTGGCGAAGGACTTCGCGAAGAAGGTCGAAGAGCGCGCGCTCGGTCGAGAGGTTCTGCGCAAGCTGAACGCCGGGCAGCAGGTGATCCAGGTCGTCCACGAGGTGCTCGTGGAGACGTTGGGGGGCACCGCCGCGGGTCTCGTCGAGACCCGGGAGATCCCCACGCGGATCATGCTGGTCGGTTTGCAAGGCTCGGGAAAGACCACGAGCACGGCGAAGCTCGGCTTCTTCCTGCGCAAGAAGCGCAAGAAGGTGCCGTTGCTGGCGGCGTGCGACGTCTATCGTCCCGCGGCCATGGAACAGCTGCAGACCCTGGCCTCCGAAGTGGGTCTCCACTCGCACGTCGAGCTGGGGGAGACCGACGCGGTGGGCATCGCGACGCGGGCGCTGGAGCAGGCCAAACAGATCGGCGCCGACTACTTGCTGGTCGACACCGCGGGCCGGCTCCACATCGACGATGCGATGATGGACGAGCTCGAGCAGATGAAGCAGGCCGTGCGGCCGCATCAGCTGCTCCTGGTCGTCGACGGAATGTCGGGACAAGACGCGATCACCGCGGCCGAGAGCTTCCATGCGCGGCTCGGGATCGACGGCGTCATCCTGACCAAGATGGACGGGGATGCCCGCGGTGGCGCGGCGCTCTCCATCCGTGCGGTGACGGGGATACCGATCCTCTTCCTGGGAAGCGGGGAGAGGCCGAGCGCGCTCGAAGCGTTCCATCCCGATCGGATGGCGCAGCGCATCCTGGGGATGGGCGATGTCCTGACCCTGGTCGAGCGGGCGCAGGAACAGGTCAGCGAAGAGGACGCGCGAAAGCTCGAGGAGCGGCTGCGGAAGCAGACGTTCACCTTCGAGGACTTTCTCGATCAGCTTCGCAAGATTCGCAAGATGGGTCCGATGGAGGATCTGCTGAAGATGATCCCCGGGGTGGGCAACCGCCTGCCGCCGGGCTTTTCGATGGACGAGAAGCAGTTCGTCCGGATCGAAGCGATCATCCAGTCGATGACCCACAAAGAACGCCGGAAGCCCGAGATCATCGACGGCAGCCGGCGCAAGCGTATCGCCAGGGGAAGCGGGACGAGCGTCCAGGAGGTCAACCGCCTCCTCAAGGACTTCCAGGCGATGCGGAAGATGATGTCGCAGCTGACGAAGATGGGTCCGCGCAAGTTCATGCGGATGGTCCGCGGCTGACGATGCAGAGTCGGGACGGCGTTTCGGCCGATTCCGGCGTGGAACGAACCGGTGGCGCACCGGGCCGAGAGGGCCGACGCCGGCGGTTCGATTGACGAGGCCCAGAGGAGGTGAATGGATGGCCACAGTGATCCGGATGCAGCGTGCCGGTTCCCGCAACCACCCGACCTATCGCGTGGTGGTGACGGACTCGCGCAATCGCCGCGACGGTCGCTTCATCGAGAAGGTGGGTTTCTACAACCCGTGCTCGACTCCGGTGATGCTCGACATCGACGCGGAGCGGGTGAAGTTCTGGATGGAGCGGGGTGCTCAACCCTCGGAGTCGGTGGCGGCGCTGCTCAAGCGTCAGCAGGCCGGGACCCTGGGTGAGCTGTCTCCGTCGAAGGCGGGGGCCGCCGAGTAAGAGCGGCTCCGCGCGGGGAGACGAATGTTCTCCCCGAGTCCCGGAAGGGCGGGGCCCGCAGCGCGGGTGAACGCCCGGAGTGCGGAAGGAGAGAGAGTTGGAAGATAGCCCGGAGCTGGATCTCAAGGATCTGATCTCCTATGTCACGCGGGCCCTGGTCGATCATCCCGATCAGGTGGAAGTGAACGCGGTCGAGGGAGATCGCACGACGGTCTTCGAGCTGCGCGTCGCTCCCGACGATCTCGGACAGATCATCGGCAAGCAGGGCCGGACGATCCGGGCCGTGCGCGCGATCCTCGCGGCCGCGACGACCCGGAGCAACCAGCGCGCGGTGCTGGAGGTGCTCGAGTAGCAGTGGTGGAGGAACGGGTGGTCGTCGGCCGGATCGTGCGCCCCCACGGAGTGCGCGGCGACGTGCTGGTGGCGCCCACGGGAGACGATCCGGATCGCTTCACGCGCGGGCGGAAGCTCTATCCCGGACCGGACGAGCCGGCTTCGCTCACGGTCCGGAGCCGCCACGAAGCGCAGGGGTTCTATCGTCTGCACTTCGACGAGGTCGCGGATCGCGACCA
This sequence comes from Candidatus Eiseniibacteriota bacterium, assembly GCA_020431745.1. Classification (GTDB taxonomy): domain Bacteria; phylum Eisenbacteria; class RBG-16-71-46; order CAIMUX01; family CAIMUX01; genus JAGQHR01. Next base: position 1,262 of record JAGQHR010000028.1, on the reverse strand, counting down.
CGCCGAGGAGCTGGTGGGGCGGGATCTCTATCTGGAGACGGCGCTCCTTCCCGATCTGCCGGTAGGCACGTACTACCACTATCAGCTGGTGGGCCTCACCGTGCGGAAGCAGGGGGGAGCGGTCCTCGGAACGGTGGTGCGGGTCCACGAGCTGCCCGGTTCGGATCTGTACGAGGTGGTGAGCGAAGACGGCGAACGGGAGTGGATGATCCCGGCGCGGGACGAGGTGCTGGCGGCGGTCGACCTGGATCGCTCCGAGATCCTGCTCCGGGAGTGCGACGACCTGCTTGCCGCGGTGGAGAATCGCAAGACGTCCCCCCGCGAGGGTGGGATGACGCGCAAACAGGCGGCGCGGGCACGTCACGGCGAAAGCGGGGGCGGAGAGAGCGCGGAATCGTGACGGTGGAAGCACCGCAGCTCCGGGTCAGCATTCTGACCGGCTTCCCTCGGATGTTCGAGGGCCCGTTCCTGGACGGGATGCTGCGGGTGGCGCGCGAGAGCGGGCGGGTAGAGTTCAGGATCGTCAACCTCCGGGACTTCACCGACGATCCGCATCGGTCGATCGACGACTACCCCTACGGGGGTGGTCCGGGGATGATCTTGAAGGTCGAGCCCACGGTGCGGGGCTTGGAGTCGCTGCCGCCGCCGCTGCGCGAAAAGCGGGAGGTGGTGCTCCTGACGCCCCAGGGCGAGACGTTGACGCAGGCGCGGGTGCGCCGGCTGGTCGAGACGGGGGACGTGGTCCTGATGCTCGGCCGGTACAAGGGGATCGACGAACGGGTCCGGAGCTTCGTGACCCGGGAGATCTCGATCGGAGACTACATCCTGTCGGGCGCAGAGCCGGCGGCCTTGGTGCTGGCCGATGCGATGGCCCGGTTGGTGCCGGGAGTGTTGGGAGCGCAGGAATCGGCCGAGGGCGACTCCTTCGAGCGGCAGATCCTGGATTCGAGCTACTACACCCGCCCGGAGGAGTTTCGGGGGATGCGGGTGCCCGAGGTCTTGCTCTCGGGACATCACGCGAAGATCGCGGAGGCCAGACGGAGGGACGCCCTGGAGCGGACCTTGCGGCGGCGCCCCGATTTGCTGGAGAATGCCGAGCTGACGAAGAAGGAAGAGACCTGGCTTCGCTCGCTCGGATGGAGTGGACGGTAGGGACCCGGCAGAAGCGCCGAGTCCGGCGGCTTGGAGATACAGCCCGGATCCGAACCGGATCCGGCAGGGGCGCCGAGACTCGGCGACGGTCAGAGAGAGGTAGGGTGAGA
>JAGQHR010000288.1 GCA_020431745.1 Candidatus Eiseniibacteriota bacterium | reverse complement strand
ATGACCGACACAGCCGCTACTCTGCCGGCAGTGTGTTCCAGGGGAGTTGGATGGTCCTGGGACCCCGCCTCTTTGGAAGCGGGCAGTCCGGCTCCCCTGGGCAAATAGGAATCGCGGCCGCCAGGGCTGTCCGATCGTCGGGCGGTCCGACAGTGCGAGCGACCAAGGAGGTTGTCCCATGACTCAGCGAATCGCCCCCGCGGAAGGCAAGCTCGGTGTCCTGCTTCCGGGACTGGGCGCCGTCAGTACCACTCTCATCGCCGGTGTTTTCGCCGCCCGCAAGGGTATCGCGCAGCCCCACGGCAGCCTGACCCAGAACGGCACGATCCGCCTGGGCAAGCGCACGGAGAACCGGTCTCCGAAGATCAACGAGTTCGTTCCGCTCACGAAGATCGAGGACATCGTATTCGGAGGCTGGGACATCTTCCCCGAGAACACCTATGAAGCGGCGATGAAGGCGGGAGTGCTCGCGCCCGAGCTTCTGGCGCAGGTTCGGACGGAGATGGAAGCCATCAAGCCGTGGCCGGCCGTCTTCGATCGGCGCTTCGTGAAGAGGTTGGAAGGCACGCACGTGAAGAAGGGCGCCAACTGGATGGAGCTCGCCGAGCAGCTGATGGACGACATCCGCACCTTCCAGAAGGAAAACGGGCTGGCCCGTCTCGTCATGGTTTGGTGTGGCTCGACCGAGATTTTCCTCACCCCCGGTCCGGCGCACCAGACGCTGGCTGCGTTCGAGAAGGCGATGAAGGAGAACGATCCCACGATCGCCCCGTCGATGGTCTATGCCTATGCCGCGCTCAAGCTGGGCATTCCCTACGCCAACGGCGCCCCCAACCTGTCGGCGGACACCCCGGCGCTGCACGAGCTGGCGATGGAGAATCGTGTCCCGGTCGCGGGTAAGGACTTCAAGACCGGGCAGACCCTGATGAAGACGATCCTCGCGCCGGGCTTCAAGGCCCGCCTGCTGGGAGTGAGCGGTTGGTTCTCCACCAACATCCTGGGCAACCGCGACGGCGAGGTCCTGGACGATCCCGAGTCGTTCAAGACAAAGGAGGAGAGCAAGCTCTCCGTGTTGGGTTCGATCTTCCAGCCGCACCTCTATCCCGAGCTCTACGGCGAGCTCTATCACAAGGTGAGGATCAATTACTATCCGCCCCGCGGTGACAACAAAGAGTCCTGGGACAACATCGACATCTTCGGATGGCTGGGCTATCCGATGCAGATCAAGATCAACTTCCTCTGCCGGGACTCGATCCTGGCCGCGCCCATCGTCCTCGACCTCGCCCTCTTCATGGACATGGCGGGGCGTTCCGAGATGCGGGGCATCCAAGAATGGCTGTCGTTCTACTTCAAGAGCCCGGTGCACGCGCCGTCGGTCTACCCCGAGCACGACCTGTTCATCCAGCTGATGAAGCTGAAGAACACGCTGCGGTACCTGAAGGGCGAGGAGCTGATCACCCACCTCGGCATCGAGTACTACGACTGATCTCTACTTCATGGCGGGTTTCCGGTCGCACCGAGCCTGCCCATCTCGACAGGGCGGGCCGTACCGAGGATCTCGGTGCGGCCCGCTTGCCGTTTCAGTCGAGCGCAGCCAGCTCCGACGCACCTGCCATCTCACGGCCTCGCGAGATCACACCACGGGGTTGATCAGGCTGCCGATGTTCTCGAGATCGATGCGGACCGTATCCCCGCGCTGCAGGAAGACCTGTGGTTCCCGGAAGACCCCAACTCCGGAGGGGGTTCCGGTCGAAATCAGATCCCCCGGTTCCAGGGTCATGGTGGCGCTCGCGTAGGCGATGAGATACGGGATGCTGAAGATGAGGTCGTCCGTGCGCCCGTCCTGCATGACGCGATCGTTCCAGGTGGCCCGGAGCGAGAGACCGGTGGGATCGGGAAGCTCGTCCCGCGTCACGATCCACGGGCCGCACGGTGCGAAGGTGTCGAAGCTCTTTCCCCGAAACCACTGTTTGTCGCTGTATTGGGCGCCGCGCCCCGAAACGTCGTTCATTACCGTGTAGCCCAGGATGCAGGACTCGGCCTCGGACTCGCTGAGGCCGCGAACACGGCGACCGATCACGACGCAGAGCTCCGCTTCGGCATCCACGCGATCCTCCAACGCCGGATCGGGCAGATGGATGGGATCGTTCGGACCGACCAGACAGGACGGTGCCTTCGCGAAGAGCAGCGGCCGGGCCGGCGGCTCCTTGCCCTGCTCGACGGCGTGGGCACGATAGTTCAATCCGACCGCGATGATCTTGCTGGGGTCGACGATGGGTGGGCCGAGACGCACCGATCCCAGCGGAACCACGGCGCCCCGTTCGCGCGCCTCGGCCACCGCTGCGGGAATCTCCCCCCAAAGATCCGCTTCCAGGATGCGTCGCCAGGTCTGGGGCCACCCGGAGCGGATTGCGAGTAGGTCGACGATCTGCGCACCCCGGTCCACCACGCCTGGACGTTCGCTACCGGGATCTCCAAAGCTCACCAGCTTCATGATCAACTCCCCGCTGCTGCCTCAACCCTCGCCGGCGGTTCCCCCCGCGAGGGGCCGTGTCTTCCAACGACGATGCATCCAAAACCACTGCTCCGGATGGCGCCTGACGGCTGACTCGAGGTCCCGCGCCAGCTCTTCGAGGGCGATCCGATCGGCTTCCTCGGGAGGAAGGTCTTCCCGGACGTGCCGCACCGGGGGAAGCTCGATCTGGTAGCTTCCGTCGGCCTGCCGGACCGCGAACCCCGAGATGATAGGGCACCGCTGCATTCGGGCAAACCGCACCGGCCCCAAGGCGGTCGAGGCGGGCCGGCCGAACAGTGGGACGAAAACGCCGCGCCGCCCTGCGTCCTGGTCGGCCACGAAGGCCACGAGATGATTCTTGCGAAGCTGCCGTGCGATCGCGAGGCCACCGTCCTCGACCTTGAGCACGTGCATCCCCGTGGCCTCGCGCGTTTGCGTCACGTATCGGTCCACCCATGGGTTGCGCTGGGTCGCGACCGTCACCCAGATCGGGTGCCCCAGCGCGGCGAGCGCGCCGCCGAGCATCTCCCAGTTCCCGAAGTGCCCGGTCAGGAGCACGGCGCCGCGCCCGTGTGCGAGCGCCGCGGCGAGCCCGGCCTCGTCAGGAATCCGGATTCGGGCGCGGATCTCGGACGGCGAATAGCGGGAGAGTCGGGCCAGCTCGAGAAAGACGATCCCGAAGTGCCGATAGGCGAGTCGAGCCACTGAGAGCCGCTCCGGCTCGCTCCACTCCGGGAACGCGTGTCGGAGGTTCTCGAGCGTCACGCGACGTCGGATGCGGAGCAGGTCGAAAGCGATCCTTCCGAGCAACGTTCCGAGAGCGGTGGCTCCGCGCTCCCCCAACACGGCGAGCAGGACGAGAGCGAGCCGGAGGCCCAGGTACTCCGCGAGGTGTCGCCAGCGGCCCCCGCCCCTGGTTCGACGCGGCGCGCTGCCGCCGGGTGCCACCGCCTGCGCCGCGCTCATCGGCGGCGATAGCGCCCCTGATCCCGCAGGACCCAACCGAGGACCTCCAGCTCGGAGAGCGCGGCCTGGAGCGCAGCGATCGGCGCGGAGAGCGACGCGGAGAGCTCGGCCAATCCGCGGGGACCGGTGTCGAGGCATCGGCGCACCTGCGCCTTCAAGTCTGCCGGGGCGTCAGGGGCTGGAGGAGACGGGTTCGGGTCCCCTGGGTGCGTTTCGGCTGGGGACCCGGGGTCGGTGGACCTGTTCGTATCCGCGCGAGCGGCGCTACAGATCTTCGCGGTGTCGGCCCCGATCACGGTGGAGTCCGTTCCTCCGCGCGTTGGGCGACGGGTTCCGAACCGCGTCGATTCGCGCAGCGAACGCGGCGCCGACAGCGCATCCCCGGCCCCCGCCGCTTCGATCACCTCACGTGCGGAAAGAGCGGGAAGGGCGCCCTCGTACAAGAGGCGATTGGGGAGCGCGCTTCCCGGGATCACCGGATCGCGCGGAACTGCCAGGACCTCGCGGCCTTGATCCAGCGCGTGATCCACGGTAGACCGGGCGCCGCTCTTTTCGGTGCCCTCGACGACCACGAGGACATCGACCAGGGCGGCCAGGATACGGTTCCGCCGCGGGAAATGCAGAGGCAACGGTGGGGTTCCCGGCGGGAACTCCGAGACGATGCCTCCGGCCGCCAGCATCCGTGACTGGAGAGACTCGTGTTCGGGTGGATACACCACGTCGAGACCCGCACCGAGAACGCCGATGGTGCAACCGTCGGCCGCAAGTGCGCCATGGTGCGCCTCGGCATCGATGCCCCGCGCCAATCCGCTGACGATCGTCGCGCCGGAGAGTGCGAGATCCCGTGCGAGGGTGCGAGCGATCTCCCGCCCCGAGCGGCTCGCGGCCCGCGAACCGATGATTCCGATGACCGGTCGGGGCCAGCCGGCATCCCAACACCCGCCCCGGCGAAACAGGAATGGAGGCGGGTCGGGGATCTCGGCGAGTCCCGCCGGATACCCGGGATCGCTCGCCATCCGGAACTCGATGCCCAACTGGGGCAGACGTTCGGAAAGCTCCCACGCCTCGTCGGCGCTCGGGACCTTGGTCAGGACCGCACGCGTTCGGGGCGATATCCGCAGCGCCTCGAGATCGTCGAGCAGCCGTTCGAGCTGCTCTCCGGAGAGAATCCGGTCATGGATGCGCCGGGCCGTTCGTGGATGCAACTGCCAAAGCATCGAGAGTCGTAAGGACTCGAGCCGGATCCGATCCCATTCCGTCGTCTCCCGAACCGATCCGTCGCCCCGATACCGCGCGGCGGGGCCGGCACATCCGGCAGTGAGAAGCATCCTCCGACCTCCCGTCACCGCGCCCCATGTCGGGGTGCGTCCACGTAGTAGGCGCGAGGCCAGAATTCCGCACCGAGATCGGTGCCCGCATCGACCCGATCCGCGAATGACTCCGTGGCGATCTCCGGAGCCGCTTCGGAAACGGTCGGCGGATCCCAGGCCACCGTCTCTTGGTCCATGGCGTCGAGGCGATCGACGATCCGATGGAGCAGCGGTGTGATTCCCTCCCCCGTGTGCGCGGAAATCCGGGGCGTGTCCGACTGACCGTCCAGCTCGGGAAGGGTCCGGCCGATCGCCAGGTCACCGCGGCTGTAGACGACGAATCGCGGCCGTTCGAGCAGCGCGGGCCGGAACGCACCCAACTCGCTCAGGAGCGTCCGGAGA
>JAGQHR010000287.1 GCA_020431745.1 Candidatus Eiseniibacteriota bacterium | reverse complement strand
ACCAACGCACGTGAGGGGTTCCGCATCATCTCCTCCATGGTGAGCGAGGGCCGCCCCAAGGTCGAGCGACCCCACTGGTCGTGGCAGGGTGCTGCAGACCGCACTTCCCAGCGGGTCTTTCACCAACCTGGCCATACGACAGAATCGAGATCCTGACTGCGCCCGTGCGAGACGGGGAATCTCGAAGGAGAAGATGCGCAGAACCTCGCGATGATACGGAGCATGTAGGGTTTCGCGGCGGCTCGGTTGGCTTTGGGAGGGACGGAGCAGTTGCGTCTTCACGAGTGGAGCGGATTCCGCATGACGCATGTTCCAACATGTGGTTGCGCGCTCCGCCGCGATCTGCGGAGCCCGCTTGAAGCGCCCGCCCTTCCCACGCAACCCACGGGAGCGGCCGGATATGTTATACTCGCGCGCGTTCCCCGAGCACCCCGAGCCTCCGGTTCGGGAGGGACGCACGGAGTCCCCGCTCGTCTCGGATCGCCCATCGATCCTGCCGCCGCGCCGCCTGGCCGTTCATCACCCCCGGGGGTTCGCGGGCCCGCAGGAAGAGCCCAAACGTCGAGCGCAGGAGGTGGCCTCCTTGAAGCGACACCTTGCTCCCGTGTTCCTGACGGTCGGATTCTTGACCGGCCAGCTGATCGCCTTGCCCCCCTCGGTGGAGGCGGTCCCTGTGCCCGATGGTTCCTCCCCCGCGAGGGGATGGACGAACGGCGGCATCGTGCCCAATCGGGGGCAGCTCGGTCCGGAGGTGCGCGGCTACGCCTTCGTCGACGGCGGCGTGCTCTACTTTACAGACCAGGCGCTGGTGCTCGATCTCGATCGACGCGATCCGCAAAGGGGATTCGCGATCCGGATGCCGTTCCTGGACGGCTCGGTCCCGACTTCCGTCGAGCTCTCCGACGAGACCGGAACGCACCTGAGCTACTTCCTGGGCCGCGATCCACGCGGCTGGCATGCCGACATCCCCGTGTGTCGCACCATCCTCTACCGCGATCTCTGGCCTGGCATCGACGTGCGGTTCGAGGTGACGGCAGGCGGGCTGCGCTACCGGACCAGCCCGCAGTCGGGAGTCGATCCGTCCGTGGCCCACCTGGGTTGCGAAGGCGTGGCCCGAATCGGAACGACGGCTGAGGGTGCGACGTCGTGGGGAGATCCCGGATCGCCGATTCGTCTCGACATCACGCAAGGCACTGCTGGCGGCGGCGTGCAGTGGACACCGGTCCCGTCGGTGACCGGTCCCGAAGACGCCGTGGGCGATCCGACGCTGCTCTGGAGCACGCTCTACGGCGGCAGCAGTTACGAGCGGTGCCACGGGCTCTACGTGGACGACCTCGGCAGCTCGTACATCACCGGATACACCCGCTCCACCAACCTGCCGACGACGGCCGGCGCGTACGATCGCACGCAGAATGGGGAATACGACGTGTTCGTGGCGAAGTTCAACGCCGTCGGATCCATTCTCTACTGGGGAACCTTCCTGGGTGGGGTCGACTGGGATCGCGCGTTCGCGATCCGCAACGACAGCGAGGGGAACGTCGTCGTGGCCGGACTCTCGTTCTCGCCGGACTTTCCGACGACGCCGGCCGCCTTCGACACGACCCTCGGGGGACTGCGCGACGCATTCTGCGCGAAGTTGAACAGCACCGGGTCCGAGCTCCTGTGGGCCACCTATCTCGGGGGCGACGCGACCGAGTGGTGCTGGGACATGATCCTCGATTCCCAGGATCATCCGGTCATGGTCGGGGAGACGGTCTCTCTGAGCTTTCCGACCACTCCCGGTGCCTACGACGAGACGACCAACAACTCGCCCGACGCGTTTCTCACGAAGCTCGAAGTGGACGGGAGCGCGCTGATCTGGAGCACGGTGCTCGGTGGCACGCTCGGAGACCATGCTACGCGCGTGCTTCTGGACGGGGATGAGAACGTCGTCGTCTGCGGCAACTCGCTTTCCCCGAACTTCCCCACCACGCCGGGCGCCATCGACGAAACTCCCAACGGGGGGGACGACGCGTTCGTGTCGATCGTTTCCGCGGACGGATCCGATCTGCTGTACAGCACGATGTTGGGAGGAAGCGGCGACGACGACGGCCACGGGCTCGCGCTGGCTTCGGACGGCGAGATCGTGATCGCCGGAGCGACCGTCTCCCCCGAGTTTCCCGTGACTGCGGGTGCCTACGACATTTCCCACAACGGCGGGCAGGACGTCTTCGTCACGCGTATCGACGTCCAGAGCCCGACGCCGGTCTGGAGCACGTTCCTGGGCGGAACCGAGAACGACCAGTGCTTTGCGTTCGTCCTGGACTCGAACGATGCCCCCATCGTGTCGGGTCTGGTCGAGTCGGAGGACTTCCCGGTCACTTCTGACGCGTACGATCCGACCTACAACGGGCTCGGCGACGCCTACCTGACTCGGATGAGCCCGGACGGGTCGCGACTGATCTGGAGCAGCTTCTTCGGAGGGAGCGACCTCGACCAAGGATGGGAGCTGTACCTCCATCCCTCCGGCGATCCGATCCTGGCCGGACCTACCTATTCGCGCGACTTTCCGACGACTCCCGGGGCCTACGACCGCTCACAAGCCGGCAACACCGACGTCTTCCTCGCCCGCTTCACGATCGTGACCTCCACGGACGTCGATGACGGCGGGACCGCGAGCCACCTCGGCGACGGACCGGCGCTCCGCATCGTGCCCAATCCTGGAGTCGGCCAGCGGCGCATCGAGCTCCGTCTTTCGGCCGCGCGATCGGTGTCCGTTCGAATCGTGAATCCCGCAGGTCGCTGCCTGCGCCACATCGACACGGGTGTGCTGACAGCGGGCGTACACTGGATCGATTGGGATGGCGACGACGATGCCGGGCGTCCGGCACCCTCCGGTACGTATTGGATCCGCGTCGACTCCGACGGCGTCTCGCAGCAGGCGCGCACGGTGGTCGTCCGGTAACCGGCCCCGGCGGGCGTCGCCCGCGTCGACCCGAAGGAGAAGCCGCGACCCCATGCACCCGATCCGAGTCCGATGGCTGGCGCTGCCACTCTGCCTCGCCTGGCTGGCACCGCTGGAAAGCGGCGCCCAATCGGATGGCGGATACGCGGACTATCTCGATTGGATCGGGTGGGCTCGCGTCGTTCCCCAGGTAAGACCGGGGCTGGCATCGAGCTGGGACCGGACCGGGGGGAACATCGACGCGGACAACTACGAGTCGCCCCCGGGCCGGATCTTCGGTGATCTCGATGTCACCGCAGCCACCATCCTCGGGCCGGGGATCATCTATCGATTCTGGATGCCGCATCGAACCGCGACCACGCCGTTCGCGGTTCGGATGTACTTCGACGGCGAAACCACCCCGCGGATCGACACCGACTCGCAGCAGATCCTCGACGGAGCCTTCAGCTACTTCACCGGCCCCTTGGTGGACACGTTCGCCGGAGGCCAGGTCTGCTACGAGCCGATCCCATTCCGTGAGTCCGTGCGCATCGATACCGAGAACCGGTCCGGAGTCTTGCACTACTACCACTACACCTACCTCACCTTTCCGCCCGGAACCGAGGTGTCATCGTGGAATGGCACGCTCGACGCCGGCTCTCATGCATCTCGACTCGCGACGATCACGATGCTCCAAGACGTGGGGCAACATCCTGCCGGCCCGAGCAGCTCGGCCCAGCTCGCCGTGGTCGGACCGACCCTCATTCCGCCCGGAGACGCAATCGTGCTCGCCGATCTCTCGGGTCCGGGAATGATCCGGAGGCTCAACGTCCGGATGGACGGAGCTGCGGACCAAGTTCTCGATGGACTCCGTCTGCAGATGTTCTGGGACGACGAGCCGGCCGCGGTCGACGTACCCGTCGGGTGGTTCTTCGGCGCAGGCCACGACCGCGTCCCGTACCGGAGCCTGGTGATGGGAACCGACTCTGCGGACGGGTTCTACTGCTTTTGGCCGATGCCGTACCACGAGTCGGCACGCATCGTGTTGTCGAATCCCACACCGGATGCGGCTCTCATCGGCGGATCCACCGTCGAGTACGAGTCGGGACCGCAGGACTCGGACCCCGGATACCTTCACGCGCTCGCCCGGGAAAAGATCGCCAATCCCGCCGAGTTCACCTTCGCGATGGCGGAGATGACGGGGACCGGACACTACGTCGGGAACTTCTTGTCCGTGGAGCAGGATTTGGACAGTCACTACATGCTCGAGGGAGACGACGTCATCGTCGTCGATCACGTGCGCACGCTCCACGGTACCGGGTTGGAGGATGCCTACAACGGCGGCTACTACTACAACTGGGTCAGCAATCCGATGGAAGAGCCGGAAGGTCCCTCGCCGTCGTCCGCGATCCGGCCGCTCAGCGGGATTCTCCGCGTCGAACGAACCGCGAGTCCACCGTTCGCCCGCGCGGATCAATACCGCTGGATGATCGCGGATCGGGTGCCGTTCGTGACCTCGCTCGAGTTGAGCATCGAAACGCGGTATTCCAACCCGGGTTCACGCTGGAAGTCCGTCGTGTTCTGGTATCAGCTCTCAGGCTCGGTCACGAGCGTTCCTCCCGGGATCGGGTCCACCGACCATCTCGATCGGCTCGAGCTCCGCGTCATCGCACCGAACCCGGCCACGGACGAGATTCGAATTCGATTCGGACTACCGGCCGACGGGCGCGTCTCTTTGGATCTGCTGGATGCGGCGGGGCGACGGATCAGGACGTTGATCGACGAGCCCATTTCGGCCGGGGCTCATGAGGTCCGATGGTCGCGAAGCGACGAGCCGAACGGGGTCTACTTCGTGCGGCTTCGCCACGGTGGCCAGTCGGTACATCAGAAGCTCACGTTGGCGCGATGATCTGGCGTGCCTTCTTCGACCCGCTGGTTGGTGTAGAGCCGATAGTACGGCCCTTCGCCGTCAGTAGCTCGCGGTGGGTCCCCTGCTCTTGAGTGAAGTGAGGCGACGCGAAGTTGCGGGGTTCTCCATTCTCGCGGATGCGGTCACCCTGGTCGGCTTCCGGTAGCCGTGGCGCCATGAACGAGCACCGGTGCCGCACAGCCCGGCATCCTACCGGCTGAAGTACCGTTTCATCTCACCCCGCCCTGAGCGTAAGACCGATTCTCCGCCGGGACCCGCGTGGGATCGCGGGGATCGACCCCGTCGCGGCCGCCCCGCGCGGGACTTTCCGTCGAAGGCCGCTTTACGGCGTCTTGCGTCGAT
>JAGQHR010000286.1 GCA_020431745.1 Candidatus Eiseniibacteriota bacterium | reverse complement strand
CTCAGCTCCACATGAACGAAGGGGTTGGCAGGTGCACCCGCCAACCCCTTCGTTCGTCTTCCCGCTCTGCTCGTCGAGCTCGGTCGTGTCGGATCAGTCGAGATCGGCCCGGGACACCACCACGCGATTCACGAGGCCGTACTCCGCCGCTTCCTCGGCCGACATCCAGAAGTCGCGATCCGCGTCCTCGGTGACGACCTTGAGGGTCTTGCCGGTTTCCTCGGCCACGATCCGGTTGTACTGATCCCGCAGGCGGAGGATCTCGCGCGCCGCGATCTCCAGATCGGAGGCCTGCCCCCAGGATTGGGAGCTCGGCTGGTGCAGGAGGAACCGGGAGTTGGGCAGACTGAACCGCTGCCCGCGATCACCCGCGAGGAAGACCATCACGCCGGCCGAGGCGCAGAGTCCCGCCACGACCGTCCGGATCGGACAGCTCACGAAACGGATCATGTCGTACATGCCGAAGCCCGCATCCGCCTCACCGCCGGGGGAGTTGACGATCACGGTGATCGGCTTCTTCGCGTCTTCGCGCTCCAGCATGATGAGCTGTTGATAGACCGACCGGGCGAGGTTGCTGGAAATCGGCTCGGAAACCAGGATCGTGCGAGCCCGGAGGAATCGTTCCATCATTTTGGGATCCTCGTTGGACTTCTTGGACTCCTCGCCGCCTTCGTCGTCGTCGTCGTCCTCGAACTCATCGTCGTCGTCATCGAAGCGCCAAAGCTTGGGCATCGGGTTCCTCCTCCATGGGCATGAGCGCTCTCGTAGCGAGGCGCACCGTTCGTTCCATCATCGACGCCCCCGGGGGTGCTTCTTCATCGGGAAGACCCCGGTCCGGCTACCTTTGCGAGAGTCTATCACCCCTGCAGGCCATCGGCTGCGGCACGCCGGAACTTGGCGTAGTGGAGGCGACGTCCCTGCTCGGCATATTTGACCGCGTAGTTGGTGGCCAACCGATCGGGAGCGTCGTCGGGCCAATCGGTGCGCTCGAACAGCCCGCTCTGGGCGATCTCCCGGACCGCGGTCCCGAAGTAGGGCTCCACGTCCGATCCGATGCGGAGGATGCCTTCGGGCCGGAGGACCCGGTGAGCGAGCCGGTAGAGCTGTGGCTGGAACAGGCGGCGCTTGGCGTGGCGGACTTTGGGCCAGGGATCCGGAAAGTAGACGTGGACCGCGCAGACGGAGCCCGCAGGCAACCACCGGCTCAGCAGATCGAAGGCGTCGGTCTGGACCAACCGCAGATTCGGGGGCGGATCGTCCCAAAAGCGACGGACTGCATGCCGGAAGTACTTCTCGGCACGTTCCACCCCGAGGAAGTTCTTGCCCGGTTCCAGCCGCACGGCTTGCTCGAGGTACAGGCCTTTTCCGCACCCGATCTCGAGCTCGCACGGACCGGGTACGGGAAAGATCTCGTCCAGCCGCAGCGGCGGGCGAAAGTCGGCGGGTTGCAGGACGAAGGGCACCTCCGCCATCGGTGCCGAGAGCTTCACGGATCGACTCACGGGCCGACACGGTAGCACAGCCCGAAAGCACGACCAACGCGGGTGTCGAGGCCATCGTCGTCACCTGCCGTCGCCGGAAAGATGAGGTGACGGGTGCCGCCACGGAGTCCCGCCGGGAGCAGGTATCCACCGCTAACCGCCTTGCTGCCAAGCGGTTCTGACATCACCGAACCGCGTGATCCCCTTTCGTTCCCACCAGGACGACTCGGGCGTGCAGCGTCCCGATTCGTAACATCTTCTGAAAGAAGGACTTAGTTCATTTGCATCGGTCAGGCACGCCCGTTGCTTGGCAAGGGTTCAGGAGGGGGCAGTCTCCGACGGTTGTGGTGGTGACGGGTGTTCGGTGCGGAACTGCTTTGTAAGTGGCCGTGGAGCAGCGCCTGAGCCCGGAGGCCCCCCTCCTCCGAATTGCACCTTCCGGCCTTGGTTGCCGGGATTCCGAAGGGAGAGGACGGGGTTTCGGGAGTCTTTCGGTTCGGAAGGTGCGGTCGCCGGTCCCTGGGCCGGTGTGGAGGGCCGACCCGGGCTCTAGACCCGGGTCGGCTTCTTGCGTCGCGGAGTCGGCGCGTGTCCGCTCTGCCCCTCAGCGCGACATCTGCAGCGACGCAGCGAGGGAAGCCGCGACGTCTAGGAACGCGCGAGCTGCAGCCGATTCCGGCTCCCGAACCACGATGGGCCGTCCCTCATCGCCCCCGATCCGGATCGACGGCTCCAGTGGGATGCGTCCCAGGAAGGGCACATCCATCCGGTTGGCCTCTTTCTCTCCGCCGCCGGACCCGAAGATGTCCGTCCGTTCGCCGCAGTGCGGGCAGGCGAAGAAGCTCATGTTCTCGACGATCCCCAGAATCGGCACGTCCGTCTTGCGGAACATCTCGACACCCTTGGCCGCGTCGATCAAAGCGACATCCTGGGGAGTGGTGACGACGACCGCACCCGAGAGCACGACCTTCTGCGCGAGCGAGATTTGGATGTCCCCGGTGCCCGGCGGGAGATCGAAGAGCAGAACGTCGATGTCCGACCAATCCACATCGCGCATCAACTGATCGATCGCCTTCCCGATCATCGGCCCGCGCCAGATCACCGGCGTGTGGCGATCGACGAGATATCCGATCGAGATGTTCTTCACCTCATACCGCTCGAGCGGAATCAAGCGGTTGTTCTCTTCGTCCAGCAGGGGTTGCGAGTCTTCCAGACCCATCATGAGCGGGATCGACGGCCCGTAGATGTCGGTGTCGAGCAGACCCGTGCGCAATCCCTGTTTGGCCAGCGCGACCGCGAGATTGACCGCCACGGTCGACTTGCCCACCCCGCCTTTGCCGCTCGAAACCGCGATCTTGAAAGGCACGTGCGCCAGCGGATCCGAATCCCCGGCACTGGGCGCCGCTGCGGCCGGGGCGGCCGGCTTTTGCGTCTTGAGCTCCAGCTCATAGGGGATCTCCGCGCGTTCGAGAGCGTTGCGGATCGAGGCATCGATCGCGTCCGCCGCGGTGCTGGCGGTGGGAGAGAGCTCGACCCGCACCCGAAACCGGCCTGCGGACTCCGTCACGTCCTTGACGTATCCCAGCGTCACGATGTCCCGGTCGATCCCGGGAAACTGCACGCTGCGGAGCGCCGCCACTACATCTGCTTGCGTTGCCATAGGGTCCTTTCGTGGGACATCCGACCGAAACGGGCAGTATAGGTCAGCGTGGGCGGGTCCGGTCCAGTCCCAGCTCTCCCGTCACGGCGGCGAGGACCTGGCCCCAACCGTCCATGGGGGAACGGTCGTGTCCGCGGCGGGAGACGATGAATCGCGCCAGCTCACGGAACCAGCGGAATCGCCCCTCTACGGCCAATCGGTCGCGTTCGCGCGGCGGCAGGCGCAATCGGCCGACCGCTTCCAGGAGCGGAGCGAATCCTCGGGCGAGGAGATCGCGGTAGACGGGGATTTCCGCGGACGCTGACCGGTAGCCCATCCAGAACGGACCGTCCTCCGTCAGCAGGCCGTCGCTCGTCCAGGCCCGCACCAGGGGAGAGTGGAGAGTGGCCACGACGAACGGATCGTCCACCACCAGGGCCGCCTTCAAGAATGGAGCGTCCTCCTCCAAGGCTTGGAGCGAGTCGAGCACCTCTTCCAGCGTTACGTACGGATCGAGCAGGCGAAGCCGGTGACCGGCCAGCGCCGAGAGGTTCGTTGCCTGATCGTCCAGCCGTTGCAGCAGACGCGCGATCCCGCGCGCTTCCCACTGGGACGTATCGTGGCTGGGACGCCCGAACGGTCGTCCAGCGAAGAAGAACTCCAGCCCGGAGATCTGGAAGCGGACTTGCGGGAATGCCTCGAGGAGCCGGATCAGGGCGGACTCGCGCTGGCGAACCGCGCGCAACGAGGGGGAGAGCCGAACCGCCTCCGGCAGACGATCCCGCGCGATGAGCGCAGCGAGAAGCGCGAACGCGATGTCGAAGGGATCGGGGGCGCGCAACGCGAACGACCGCGCGCCTTGGTTCCACAGATGCTCGGCCTGGGCGATCACGAGTGGGGCCCCGATCTCCGCGGTGGCGGGACAGGTACCCAACGGACACGGGGGATCGTCTTCGGCGCGCTCCCAAAGACGCTGCCACGTCTCTTCCGGACACTCCGGCGGCCGCAGCGACATCGGGTCGGACATCGACGATGTCACCCAGCCGCTGTGAACGCACCCGGCCCCGGCAAGGAGCGGCACGAAGGAGAGGGCGGCCAGGGGATCGCGTTCAGGCCCACGGACGTTCCAGATCAGCGGCGCCGCATAGGCCGTCAGCTCCGCTTCCGGAGACCACGGTCGATGGGCCCGGGAACACTCGATCGTGTGGGTCGGACGCGCCGGATTCATCGACGTATCGCTCGACGGAACGCGTGGAGTCTCAAACGGGGACTCGGTTCCCATCGTGTGAGCCACCGGAGGCATTCGCGGCTCCTCGCATCGGAACAGGAGGTCGGGGATTCCCGCGAGCCGTTCCCGTGGCAGCCACCGCTCCACGGGCGCGGCCGCTCCGAGTCCGAGGGCGAGGCCGGGTTCGTTCGTTGTCAGGGACGGCGCGATGGTGATTGCCTGCAACAGAGCGACGGTCGTCTCCGTGTTCTCCAGCACCGCCACCGGCGCGGGAGTTTGCAGGAGATGCGAGGATGCCAGCGGCCCGAAGAGAATCAACGCCGGCTTGGGTTCGCGCCGGCACAATCGCTCCAGCACGTCGAGTGGGACGGCCGCCTCGATCGCAAACACCTCGCAGCCTTCAGCGGCGAGCTCCGCGTACAGTGCCTCGAGATGGTGAAAGTGGACCCGCCACCGTTGCACTCGATGTCCTTGTCGCTCGAGCGCGCACACCAAAAGCCCCGCCTGCACCGTCGCGTCGCAGTCCGCCGGGATGTCGGGATTCTCGACCCGCAGCACCGCGACGCTGAGACTCACGGTGCCCCCTCCGCGAAGCAGAGCGCGCGGACGGAAGAACCGAGGATTCGCGAGGTCAGGGTCGCGGGCAGGCCCGGTTGGACCATCTCGACGATCGCAGAGCCGGGCTCCGGCTCGCGCGCCAGTGCCAACCAAGAACCGTCCGCAGAAATCGCGATCGCGGTCACATGGGACGGGGGATGCACCGGAACCGGGGCACGACCATCCAAGCCGATCACGAAGACGTCGGACACCGCATCGAGCACGACCGTCTTCCCATCCGCGGAGCACACCCCGCCGCGAAGGG
>JAGQHR010000285.1 GCA_020431745.1 Candidatus Eiseniibacteriota bacterium | reverse complement strand
CCCAGCAGATGCATGTGGTCGTAGCCGATCGGCGTGACCACCGAGAGGATCGGGTCGACGACGTTGGTGGCGTCGAGTCGCCCGCCCAGTCCGACCTCCAACACCGCGACGTCGACGGCGGCCTCCCGGAAGAGGACCAGACCGAGCGCCACCGTGACCTCGAAGAAAGTCAGCCCGTGCCGATCCCAGATCTCTCGGTCGCTCGCGATCCTCCGTTCCAGATCGACCGAGGAGATCATGCGCCCGTCGACGCGGATCCGCTCCCGATAGTCGACCAGATGCGGAGACGTGAAGAGCCCGACCCGAACTCCTGGCCTCTGCAGGATCGAGGCGAGCGCGCTGGAGGTCGATCCCTTGCCGTTGGTGCCCGCGACCAAGATCGATGCAAACGAATCCTGCGGCTGCCCCAGCTCCGCGAGCGCGGCGCGCATGCGGTCGAGGTCGAGCTTGATCCCACGGTTCTGCAGCGAGAAGAGGTACGCCAGCGCAGGAGATTCCATGCCGGGGCCTCGAGCCGTCATCCGAGCTGACGCGTCTGCCGTGCGTCGTTGAAGAACCGGATGAGCTGGGAGAGGGTCGACCGCAGCTCGTTGCGCGCGACGATCCGGTCGATCATCCCGTGCTCGAGCAGGAACTCCGAACGCTGGAAGCCGGGAGGCAGCTCCTGCTGGATGGTCTGCTCGATCACCCGCGGACCGGCGAAACCGACCAGGGCCTTGGGCTCCGCGAGAATGACGTCGCCGAGCGTCGCGAAGCTCGCCGAGACACCTCCGGTCGTCGGATGGGTCAAAATGGAGATGAACGGAAGCCCGCGTTCCGCGAGGCGCGCGAGCTGGGCCGCCGTCTTCGCCATCTGCATGAGAGAGAGAATGCCTTCCTGCATGCGGGCCCCGCCTGAACACGAAACGATGAGGAGCGGCAGCTCTCCTTCGAGAGCCGTCTGGGTCAGGCGCGCGAGCTTTTCGCCGACGACCGATCCCATGGATCCGCCCAGGAAGGAGAAGTCCATCACGGCGAGGCACACCTCGTTCTGCTCGATGAGGGCTCGACCCGTCCGGACCGCCTCGCGTCCGCGGTTGCCGTTCTGCGCGTTGCGCAGGCGATCGGAATACTTGGCGGTGTCCCGAAACCCGAGCGCGTCGACCGGCGCGATGTCCTGGAAGTACTCCTCGAAGGAACCCGGATCGACCAGGAGCTCGATGTAGTCGTCCGCGGAGATCCGGAAGTGATGCGAGCACTTGGGACAGACCCAGCGATTGCGCACGACTTCCTTGCGATAGAGGATCTCTCCGCAGTCGGGACACTTGAGCCAGATCCCGTCGGGCATCTCACGCCGTTTGGTGGAACCGGCCGCCTTGTCGTTGTCCGCCATCGTCCGTCCTCTCGAAAAACTCACCCGCGTCGTCACGCCCCCGCCCGTCATCCCTGGCTTTCCCGGCCCGGCTGTCGAGCTGGGTGCCAAGAAGCCGCGCCTCCCGCGGGCGGGGTCATTCAGCAACCGGCTAGGCCTCCGCCCCCATGAGCCGGATCATGATCAACGCATCTTCGCCGTTGTCCTGATAGTAGCCGCGGCGGAGAGCCATGTCTTCGAAACCGTAGCTCCGGTAGAGTCGGATCGCCGACTCGTTGCCGACCCGCACCTCGAGGACGATGTAGGACGATCCCCGCAGCTCCGCCTGGTGGATCAAGTCCTCGAGCAGCATCCGCGCGATCCCGCGACTGCGCTGCTCCGGGTCGACGGCGATATTGCCGAGGTGCACCTCATCGGCCACGAACCAGGAGATGAGGTACCCGAGGATGCGGGTCCCCTGCACGGCGACGCGCGGATAGTTCTGTTCCCGCTCTTCCAGCTCGGCCAAGAAGAGCGCCTTCGACCAGGGGTCGGCGAAACAGCGCGCCTCCAGGGCTGCAACCTCGACCAGGTCGCTGGTCTCCATCGCGCGGATCCGAAGCTGGACCGATCGGTCTCGGGGAAGGCTGCTCGCAGTCATCATCCGGTTCACCTTTCGCGGGATTGCCGCGGCTTCTGAGCGTCGGCGTCGCGCAGGTAGAGCGCATCCACGTGATCAAGATCCTCACCGGAGACCGGCTCCAGCACCGCACCCAAGGTCGCGACGGGAGCGGGACGGCGCGTCCAGCTCGAGGGATCGACGTGCGGCCGACCGAGCCGGGCGAGCTCCGGGACCGCTTCCAGCATCGCCGCCACGGCCTCCCCGACGAAAACTGAATCTGCCTCGATGTCCGCCAACATCTCAGGGACCCGTTCGATCGGCACGGCCTGGGCGGGAATCCAGGGGGACCAGATGCCGTCTCGCCACCGTCCCCCTTCCACATTGACCCGCCCGCGACGGAGCGAGGTGAGCAGAGTGATCGGGGCATCCTGCCCACGCCACGGGAGAGCCAGGGCCTGGTGGGTGGGCACCGGAACCAGGGCGCGGCCGGAGCCCCAGGCCAGCGCGCGGGCCGCCGCGAGCCCCACCCGAATTCCCGTGAACGAGCCAGGTCCGATCGAGACAGCGACGCGCGTCACGTCGGACATCGCGAGACCCTGACGCCCGAGCAGCTCGTGGACGAGCCCGAGAAGCCACTCCTGGCTCGAGGCTCGGGCCGCGATCGCGGACTCGGCCACCAGAGCACCGTCGTGCACGAGCGCCGCACCGGTCAAACGACCGGTCGTCTCCAGGCCGAGCACGAAACCCGGAGCCACGTTGGAAGGGTGTCCACTCACCGCAGCGGTGCTCCCGCTCCGCCCGGGGCATCCGCGCCGCGTCCCCCGGGAAGATCCTCCTCGCACAACACGCCGATCGATTCGTCCCAAGAGATCCGGACCCTGCGCACCTGCTCCGATTCGGGATCCAGGTGCACGCGGACCCACCGGTAGGGGCGCTCGTCGCTGCGCTCCGCCCACTCCACCAGGACGAGCCCGGGATGCTCGTCCCAATCCGCGATCAGATCCTCGCCGGGGTCGTCCAGGCGATACAGGTCCTGATGCAGGAGCGGTACGGCACCGAGGTAGCGATTCTCCAGCACGAACGTAGGACTGCGCACCCGGCCGGCGTATCCCACGCCCTCGGCGATGCCTTGGACGAGACGCGTCTTGCCGGCGCCGAGCGGTCCTTCGAGACCGACCCAGGCGGGCGCGATCAAGGCCGCCGCGAGCGCGCGGCCCAGGGCGATCGTCTCCTCCTCGGAGCGGGTCCGGGTCTCCCAGTGCTTGATCGTCACGACGACCTCAGCGCGAACGCGGATAGAGCGTCGCCACCGGCAGGATCATCTCCTCCATGGAGATGCCTCCGTGCTGGAAGCTGTTGCGGAAGTGACGCTCGTACTGGTGGAAGTTGGTCGGATAGACGAAATAGAAGTTCTCTTTGGCCACGATGTAGTTCTTGATCAGCCCGTCCCCCGGCAACCGGTATCTCTCGGGCTTCTTGATGTGGAGCGCCTCCCGCTCGTTGCATCCCAGATTGTCTCCGTACTTGTAGCGGATGGACGTCGAGGTGTCGCGGTTGCCCAGCACCTCCGAAGACCGCTTCACCTGCACCAGACCGTGATCGGTCGTGACGACGACAACAGTGTCCTGCCGCGAAAGAACCCGCAGGACTTCGAGGAGCGCGGAGTGCTGGAACCAGGACTGGAGCACACCCCGAAGCGCTTCCTCGTCGGGTGCCAGCTCCTGCAGCAGCTCGGACTCCGAGCGCCCGTGGGCCAGCATGTCGACGAAGTTGAAGACCATCGAGAGAAACGTCGCTTCGCCCAGCGTGTTGATCCGCTTGCGGAGGTTGTTGCTCTCCTGTGCGGTGAAGATCTTGAGGTAGCGGTGGCCGGCGGTGCTGATTCCGCGTGACTCGAGCAGCTTCTCGATCAGCTCTTTCTCGTACTTGTTGCGGCTCTCCTCCTTGGGTGCGTTTTCCAACCACCAGTTCGGATACTTCGCGGCGATCTGATCGGGAAAGAGCCCGGCGAAGATCGCGTTCCGACTGTAGGGAGTCGCGGTCGGCAGGATCGAGAGATAGAGATCCGTCTTGATGTCGAAGTACGGGCGCAGGAGCGGTTCCAGGATCGACCACTGGTCGAGGCGCATGCAGTCGATGACGACGAGCGCGACCCGACGACCCGATTCCAGATGGGGGACGACCCAATGCGGAGCCACGTCCACCGAGAGCGGCGGTCGCTGTCCGAAGGGAAGTTGGACCCAGTCCGCATAGTTGTCCTCGATGAACTTCGCGAACTCGCGGTTGAGCTGGACCTTCTGATCCTGGTGGGACTGGCGGAGGCTCTCTTCCTGGATCTGCCGGAACTCGAGATCCCAGTCCACGACGCGCTGGAAGAGCTCGGCCCAGTCCTGCCATCCCATCGCGCCGTGCCGCAGCGAGAGCACGCGGTTGAACTCGGCGACGTAGTCCCGCGTCCGCTGGCTCCGCTGTAGTGACTCGCTCTCGAACACCTTCTTGATCGCGAGGTGGATCTGACTGGGGTTGACCGGCTTGGTCAGGTAGTCGGCGATCTGGCGGCCGAGCGCCAAGTTCATCAGGTTCTCTTCTTCGCTCTTGGTGATGAGGATCACCGGCAGGTTGGGATGCCGCTCCTTGATCGCCTCCAGAGTCGCGAGGCCGCCCATCCCGGGCATCATCTCGTCCAGCAGAACGATGTCGAACGGCTTCTGCTCGGCGGTCTTGACCGCGTCTTCCCCGTTCGCGACCGCCTCCACCTCGTACCCTTTGCCGCGGAGATAGAGGATGTGCGGCCGGAGCATGTCGATCTCGTCGTCGGCCCAGAGGATGCGCTGGTTGGCTTGTGGCATCGGACTGAAGGGACCCTTCTGTTGGAGTTTGGGACGGGTGCGATCGCCGCCGGTGCGTCCGCTTCGAAAAATCTACACTCCCGGAAGGATGGACGAAAGCGCCGCGGCACGGCTCCCCTACCCCGGGGACCGTCGATCTGCTCCCGCCCCGAGCCGGGGAGCGAAGACCGTGCCCGCAGCGTGGATGCGACGAGCCGGCAGGGCTCCCGGGGAACGGCGTGAAACCCCGGCGGCTGCGGGAAAAAGGGGGGATCGGGTCGCGGGCCGAGGGGGGCGAGGACCCGATACCCGGAGAATCCGATCCCTATTCCGGCTCGATCAGGTGGGGAACGAGATCACCATCGTGGTCCCCTTGCCGGGGGCGGTCTTTTCCACCCAGATCTTGCCGCCGTGGTAGTCCTCGACGATCCGCTGGGCCAAG
>JAGQHR010000284.1 GCA_020431745.1 Candidatus Eiseniibacteriota bacterium | reverse complement strand
CGCACGCGTGCCCATCACCCACCTGCGCGAAGCTCTGCATGAGCAAACCGCGGAGCTGGGTCCGATGCGGTCCCAGGAACGGGGCATCGCGTTGGTCTTCGCGCTCACGGTCGCGGCATGGATCGCGCTGGGCCGGCAGATCGACCTGGCCACCATCGCCATCCTCTCGGCGGTCAGCCTCTTCGTCTTCCCGCTCGTGAAGTGGGAGGACACCGAGGAGTACGTCAACTGGGGCATCCTCCTGATGTACGGCGGCGCGATCGCGCTGGGCACGGCGTTCTCGGGATCGGGCGCCGCGGGCTGGATGGCGGGACACTTCCTGGGATGGACGAGCGGGCATCCGCTGCTGCTGCTGGCATCGCTCTCTCTGCTGGCCGCGATCCTCACCGAAGGGATGTCGAGCGCGGCGGTGGTGGCGCTGCTCCTTCCCCTGGGACTGGGGATGCTGGGCGGCACCGGCATCGGCGGACCCGCGGTCGCGATCGCGGTGGCTTTGGCGGCGGGTCTCGTCTACATCTTCCCTACCGGCGCCCCGGCCGTCGCGTTGGTGCTGACGTCGAAACGGCTTACCATCCGGGACATGGTGCTGACCGGGCTGCCGATGTCGATCCTCTCGTGGATCCTCATGCTGCTCGCGATGCGCTTCTACTGGCCGAAGATCGGTTTGTTGCCGTGAGACTCCGTCGATGAAGCCGTCCCAGGAAGAGCTGCTCCGCGAAGCACGCAACAACCTGCGCGTAGGTCTGCTCACGGGCCTGTTGGGCGGCGTTCTGCTGGGACTGCTCTTCGCGACCGCCACCTTTGCGCTGAACCCGGAACTTCTGGACTCGGTCAAGGATGTCCTCGTTCTCAGCCTGGGACTGCAGGCGGTCTACGCCGTCTTCTGTCTCGCGCTCGGACTTCTCGGTGCGCTCGGAAAGACGATCCTCTTCGCCTTCACCGGGCGCAGCCTCTCGGACACGAAGACGGCCGCCTTCGTGACGGGAACCGTCTTCTTCCTCATCACGATGACGTACGGGTATCTGTGGTGCCGTTGGCATCGCATCGGTGGACTCGTTCCGGAGCATCGTCCCACCATGGCTGAGCTGCCGGTGCTCCTGGTCGTCGCCGCGGTCGCCGTGCTGCTCGCCCGCCTCCTCACGTACGCGTTCTATCTGCTCATCGTGCACTTCAAGAAGCCCGATCGACGCCAGCCCGGCGACATGCGCAAGGCGTTCTTCGTCCTGCTCTACATGGTCGGGGCCTTCGTCATCTTTCTCGTCGTGCTGCAGCTGACGCGGCCGGGAGAAAACCACTTCGCCGGGCTCAGTCGCGAAGACGTCGTCGCGGTCGATCATCCGGTCGTGCTGCTGGGCATCGACGGGCTGGATCGATCGGATGTGGAACGGATGCTCGGGGCCGGACGGCTCTCGTCGTTCGCGCGCGGTGCCAAGGCGGCGGTGACGGTCGGCGGTCAGCCGATCCCGCCGGTCGCGTGGACGCTGGTGGCGACGGGACGCACCCTGGAAGCGCACGGCATCGTCGACTATCAGGCCCAGCTCGTGCGGGGGCTCTCGCGGCCCTTCACCGTCAGTCCCAATCAGGTCGGGCTGTTCCAGCTCTTCCAGGACGTGCTGCCGTTCTTCCGGCTGACGCGGCCGGTGCCCATGCGCAGCTATATGCGCGGGAGCAAGGGGCTGTGGAACATCGCCTCCGACGCCGGCCTGGAATCCGCCGTGGTGAATTGGTGGGTGTCCTACCCCGCAGAGAAGGTCCAGGGACGGATGGTGAGCAACCAGACGTTCCTGCGCCTCGTGCTCGAAGGCAAGGCCGGACGAGAGAGCGGTCACAACTCGCGTCCGGATGACCCCGACGTCGGCGGCAGCAGCGTCGGCGCCGGTAGCGGCAGCGGCATGCGCTCCGGTAGCGGCAGCGACGGAACGAAGATCACCGATCCGTCGGCACGCTCCGAAGACCCTCACGGTCCGCTGCGGCTGGAGGGACAGGGCGAGACGTTTCCGAGCTCGCTCCTGCAGGAGCTGGCGCCGTTGGCGGACGCTGCACCCGACGACTCCCTGCGCGACCGGTACGCTCCCGTCCCCCCGGCCCCGGTGAGTCAGGCGTTCGCGGAGCTCTCGATTCCGGCGGAGGTCGTGGAGTCCGATCTCTTCTACGCCCGCACCACGAGCTACCTCTTGGAGACCGGACACCCGCGGCTCTGCATGGTCTATCTCCCGGGGCCGGACGTGCTGCGTCGTTTGATCGATCGCGAGATCACCGACCCTGCGTCCCGCACCGAGGCTTGGAACCGGGCGTTCGAGGCGTACTGGAGCGCTCTGGAGCCGGCGTTGGATCACCTCCTCGCCGACGTGCACGCGATGTCGGCACGGTGCATCCTGCTCACGACGCCGGGCCAGCAGCTTTCCCCACCGGACGATCCGCCCGAGGGGTATCTCGGCGTGACCGGGCCGGACGTGGCGCCGGGCGCGCTGCCGGATCCGTTCAGCCTGACCGACCTCGCTCCCACTCTGCTGTGGCTGCTGGGGCTGCCGGCGTCCACGGAGATGCCGGGTCGCACCCACGTGGAGATCCTGGATCCTGCGGGGCAAAACGTCCTGGGAGAGCCGCGCGCAATCGCCAGCTACGGCCGCCTCGAAGCCGATGTCGAGGATCCCGGCTCGCAGGAGCTGGACGCGCCGATGCTGGAGCTCCTCCGCTCGCTGGGTTATATCGACCGCTAATCCGTGGCTGACGCGCGGCCCTCCGGGTCGATAGTATCGCCCGATCGTGCCGGCCCCGGGCGCGATCCCTCGTCCGCCGACGTCTTCGCGTCGGAAGCGGGAATCGTGTCCGGTGCAGCGATCCTGCGATCGATCGGGAGCCTCGCGGTCCGGCGCGAGTCGACGAAGTTCGGGGTTTTCCGTTTCCGAGGAGTCTTCGTGTCTCGATTCGATCGTTATCGTGATGAGCTGCTCAGCTCGGTGCTCGCCCTCGCCCCGGTGCCGGTGGAAACACGCCCGGAAGGTCTGACCTTCTCGCGCCCACCCCGCCCGGAGATGGGAGATCTCGCGCTGCCTGCTTTCCCGCTGGCCAAGATCGCGGGACGGCCGCCCAAGGAGATCGCCGACCAATGGGCCGAAGCGCTGCGCACAGCCGTCGCGGAACGGAACGGCGTGCTCGTCTCGACTCCCGGCATCCCCGCGATCGCGATCGAGCAGGTCACGACGGCCGGGCCCTACGTCAATTTCACGCTGGACGGGGCGGCGGTCACCCGCAGCGTGCTCGAAGACATCGTGACCGCAGGTGGCTGCTACGGCAGCGCGGAGAACCCGACGGAGTCGCGGGTGATGGTGGAGTACTCCTCTCCCAACACGAACAAGCCGCTGCACCTGGGTCACGTCCGGAACAATCTGATCGGGATCTCGCTCTGCTCCATCCTCGAAGCGGCCGGCGACACGGTCATCCGGACGACGTTGGTCAACGACCGCGGCATCCACATCTGCAAATCGATGTTGGCGTATCAGCGGTGGGGCAACGGCGAAACGCCGACCGCGACCGGGGAGAAGGGCGACCACCTGGTCGGCCGCTATTACGTCCTCTATGACCAGAAGGTCAAGGAAGAGCGAAGGCAGTTCGCGGAATCGCACGGTGTCGACCTGTCCCGTTTCTCGAGCGAGGCGCGCAAAGGGAAGGCCAAGGACGAGCTGGCGGCGCTCGACAAGGAAGCCGAGCAGTTCGAGGCGTCGTTCGAAGCCGCCTCCGAGCTGACGGCGGCAACCCAGAAGATGCTGCTCGATTGGGAGGCCGGCGAGCCCGAAACCCTGGCGCTCTGGCGGACCATGAACGAGTGGGTGCTTTCGGGGTTCCGGGAAACCTACGACCGGATGGGCGCGCGCTTCGACCGTTGGTACTTCGAGAGCGAGACTTACAAGCTGGGCAAGGACGAGGTCGATCGCGGGCTCCGCATGGGCGTCTTCGAGAAACGCGCGGACGGTGCGGTCTGGGCCAAGCTCGAGCAGAAGGGGCTGCAGGACAAGGTGCTCCTGCGTTCCGACGGCACCTCCGTCTACATCACGCAGGACTTGGGCACAGCCGTGCGCAAGCACGAGGACTACGGGATGGACCGTTCCATCTACGTCGTCGGCAGCGAACAGATCGCCCACTTCAAGAACCTCTTCGCGATGCTGGAGCTGCTGGGACATCCCTGGGCCGGCGGTTGCTATCATGCATCCTACGGACTGGTGACCCTGCCGCGCGGGATGGGCAAGCTCAAGTCGCGGGAAGGCAAGGCGGTCGACGCCGACGATCTCTTCGACGAGCTGCATCAGCTGGCGGAGGCGAAGATCGTCGAAGGCGGCTACTGCGAGTCGCCCGAGGATGTCTCGCGGGTCGCGGAGATGATCGGGCAGGGTGCGGTGAAGATGTACCTGCTGCAGGTGAGCTCGGACAAGAACATCCAGTTCGATCCGAACGAGACGATCGCGTTCGCGGGCGACACCGGTCCGGCGGTGCAGTACAGCCACGCGCGGATCCAGGGCATCCTCCGCAAGGGTTTGGATCAGGGATTGATCCGGGAAGACGAGCTGGCCTTGCGCACGACGGGATCGGCCGCCGACCCGCTCGTTCCCGAGTCCGGTGAGAGCCAGGGCCGCAGAGACGGCGGGGCCTGGATCCGTTTCGGCGAGCATTTGCCGGCGGGACCGTTCCTGAGCCCGCGCACCGTCGATGCCGCGGTGCTCCACGAGCCGGAAGAGCGCGACGTTCTGCGGCTGTTGGCAGACTATCCGCACTGGGTGCGGGTGGCGGCGGGGCAGCTCTCGGCCGCGCCGGTCGCGAACTATCTGCTGGATCTGACCAAGGCGTACGCCCGGATGTACCACCAGCACGAGGTCCTGCGCGCGTCGGATCCGGCGTTGATGCGGGCTCGGCTCCAGCTGGCGCTCTGCGTCGCGCAGGTGCTCCGCAACGGGCTCGCGCTCCTCAGCATCGAAGCGCCGGACCGCATGTAGACGCAGGCTCCCGACGATTCGCCGGACGCTCCGGCGCCGAATCCTCCCCCGAGGGCCGGACCGCCGCGCCCACCCGTGCGCATGATCGTGTGGAAGCCGCACGTGAGGCGGCGGAGAACGCGCACGTTCGCTCGCCCCGACTCATAGAACGCCCCCGCGCACAAACGCTCCACCCAAGTACTTTCCGGTCCTTACGGCCGTTCTTCCTTGCAGAGGACGGATGCGATTCTCTATA